>CAMCIX010000010.1 GCA_945875045.1 uncultured Clostridia bacterium
CACACTGCATATCGTCGGCAGCGTCAGATGTGTATAAGAGACAGCAGTAGCCTTTCGTTTTTGACTACTAAGGATTTGGTTATTTTTTAACCTGTTTTTGATGTGTGTTGCTTAATCCCTTTATTTATGCGAGTTGAGGGCAAGGGAAGCCTTTATTGTTTGGACAAAAAGAAAGAGGACAAACTGATAAGTCTGTCCTCAGTTTTTGGAGCGGGTGATGGGAATCGAACCCACACGACCAGCTTGGAATGCTGGGATTCTAGCCATTGAACTACACCCGCAAGAGCAAGTATTATAATATCACAAGAGCCGCAATAAGTCAAGACTTTTTTGCGGCTTTTGGCTTTTATTTTTTTATTGCGGCAAAAAGGATTTCCGGCACCTTTGCAGGAGTTATATTAAGCGCCGCGGCAAGCTCGCCGAAAAGCAGCTCCTCGGCGCGCTTTAAATATTTTTCGTCTATAAATCCGGTTTTCTTTTTCATACGCTTTGCCGCCTGCTTTTTGGAATAAATCATAACCGCCAGCTCCAAAAGCTCCTCACAGCTGTGGCTGTCTATGTATTCCTGATAATCGGGCTTTCCTTCTCCGTTAAGCGCTTTTTCGTAAATATCGGGAACTGTTTGGATCAATTTTTTTGCCTCGTCCACCGAAATGATTTCACGCATAAATACCTTTTCGCTTTCGACAGGCGCGTAAATTATATTATTTTGCTGATAAAGCGGTTTTAGGGTGTAGTAAAGCCTTTTGTGATTTTTTGTAAGAGCCTTTTCCGAAATATCCTCGACTGTGCATACCCCTGTCTGTCCGTAAAAAATTCTGTCGCCCTTGTTAAACAATTTTTACCTCTCATTCTCAAATCCGTATATAAAAATTGTTCCGACAACCGGATTTACGTTCGTCGGAACAACACGCTGCATTATTATTTTAACACATTTCGCTTTTAAATGTAAGCAAAATTTTTATCTTTCCTCGCGGAAATAGGAAAGTCCCAAATGCGCGGGGGGCTGATTTTCACGCTTTTTGCGCATACTTATTATTACAAGTACAATTATTGTGACAAGATACGGCAGCATATTTATAAGCTCCTTTGCACTGCTTGAAAGTCCCGGAATATAAACGCAAAGGATATAAAGTCCGCCGAAAAGGAAAGAGCTTAAAATCGCCGTGCTCGGTCGCCAAATAGCGAAAATTACTATCGCTATAGCAAGCCAGCCGCGGTCGCCGAAGCCGTTATTAGTCCAGGCGCCGCCTGTATAGTCCATCACGAAATACAAACCGCCTAAGCCCGCAATCGCGCCGCCGATAACCGTTGACAGATACTTATATTTAGTTACGCTTATTCCCGCCGCGTCGGCAGTAGCGGGATTTTCGCCCACCGCACGCAGATTAAGCCCCATACGGGTGCGATTGAGGAAATAAGAGGTCAAAAGGGCTATTATTATAGCCGCATATGCTAAAAAGCCGAGGGATAAAAAGGTTTTGCCGAACAGCCCCAGCTTATCGGCAAAGGGGAGACTCGCCTTATAATAATTACCTGTTGTAATAAGCGAAATTGAACCGCTTTCGCCGAAAAAGCTTAAAAGCGAACCGCCGAAAAAGTTTCCTACGCCCATTCCAAACGTGGTAAGCGCGAGACCCGTAACATTTTGATTTACCCTTAGAGTGATGGTCAAAAAGCTGTAAATAAGCGCCATAAGAGACGAGCCCGCAAGCGAACATATAAGCGGTATAAGAATACAGGCGAGGGCGGCGGGATTATCGGTCGAATGTTCGTACAGATAGCCGCCGATAATGCCAGAAATACCGCCGATATACATTATTCCGGGTATACCGAGGTTAAGATTTCCGCTTTTTTCGGTGATAATTTCACCCGTGGCTCCGTAAAGCAGTGGGATTCCCTGAATAATGGCGGCGTTTATAAATGCAAAAATTGTACTTACCATTATTTTGCCTCCTTCTGCTTTGAGCGTCTGTTTATCTGATAATTGATGAAAAACTCACATCCGATTATGAAGAAAATAATAATTCCCGTCAAAATGTCCGCAACGCTTTCGTTAAGACGGAAGGCGGTGGCGATTTCACTTGCGCCGCGTTGCAAAAATACTATCAAAAACGAGGTTATTACCATAACAATCGGGTTGAATTTTGCAAGCCAGGATACCATAATCGCGGTAAAGCCCATTCCGCCCGCCAATTCCTTTGATATGGTGTGGTTAGTACCCGAAACAAGCAGGAAGCCCGCAAGTCCGCAGACAGCACCCGAAATAATCATTGTGCGGATAATAACCTTTTTAACGTTAATTCCGATATACCGCGCGGTGTTTTCGCTCTCGCCTACGACCGAAATTTCATAGCCCTGCTTGCTGAATTTAAGATAAACAAACATAATAACGGTCAAAACCGCGACTATAAGAATATTAAATAAATACTTCTTTCCGAAGAGATCGGGCATCCAACCGCTTCCTGTAACCTGATTGATAACCCCCATTACGCTTGAGCCGCTCGGAACCCAAAGCATTATAAAGAACGAAACCAACTGAATCGCGACATAGTTCATCATAAGGGTAAAAAGGCTTTCGTTGGTTCCCCAGTTCGCCTTAAAGAAAGCGGGAATGATACCCCAGATAACGCCGCCTAAAATGCTCGCAAAAAGCATTACAAGCAGTAAAAGCCAGTTTGGCATACTGTCCTTAATATAAAACATACACGCCGCGCTTGCAAGACCGCCAATAAGCACCTGACCCTCCGCCCCGAGGTTCCAGAACTTCATTTTAAAGGCGGGAGTAACCGCAAGGGAAATACACAGGAGCATTGCAAGATTTTGCAGTAAAATCCATATTTTACGCTCTGAGCCGAAGCTTCCCTCGATCATAGTTTTATAAACCTGAAGCGGGTTGTAATCGGTTATCGTTACAATTACAACCGCACAGACGAAAAGCGCCGCGACTATCGCCGCAAGGCGGATTAACCACGCCTTCCACCAAACTATATCGGAACGCTTGGTAATATGAAACAGAGGCTCGTGAATATGTTTTTCGTTATTGCTCATTTTCGTTGCCTCCCTGTGTTTTAGTCATCATCAAGCCGATTTTATTTTTATCCGCGGTTCTTCCGTCAACTATGCCCGCAACCCTGCCCGAGCCGATTACCATAATACGGTCGCAAAGCTCGATAAGCACGTCCAAATCCTCGCCGACAAAAATGACCGCTACGCCGTTTTTCTTTTGCTGATTCAAAAGATTGTAAATGGCGTAGGAGGAGTTTATGTCAAGTCCTCTTACGGGATATGCCGCCATCAGCACGGTAGGCGCCGCCGCTATCTCGCGGCCGACAAGCACCTTTTGCACGTTTCCGCCCGAAAGCTTTCTTACAGGGGTTGCCGCGCTCGGCGTTACAACCTCAAGCTGTTCGATAATTGTTTCGGCAAGATTCTTCGGCGCTTTGCGCTCCAAAAAGAAGGATTTGCCTTTTCGATAGCTTCTGAGCATCATATTATCGACAATATCCATATTGCCGACAAGACCCATACCGAGCCTGTCCTCGGGAACGAAAGAAAGCCGAACGCCCAGCTCCCTTATTTGAAGCGGCGTTTTATCCCTTAAATTATCGGCAGAGCCGGTTTTCGGGTTATTGTAAATAATTTCGCCCCCGTCGATATGCTGAAGCCCCGCGATAGCCTCCAACAGCTCACGCTGACCGCTGCCCGCTATTCCCGCGATACCTAAAATTTCACCCGAACGCGCGGTGAATGAAACCTCGTCAAGGACGTTTACGCCCTCGCGGTTCTTACAGCTTATATTTTTTACAACAAGCCTGTCCTGCGGATTTTCGGGAGTTGCGCGTTCAATATTAAGCTCAATCTTTTTGCCCACCATCATCTCGGTAAGCTCCGCTTCATCTGTTTTTGCGGTCTCTACCGTGCCGATATACTCGCCCTTGCGAAGCACAGCCACGCGGTCGGAGAGGGACAAAACCTCGTGAAGCTTGTGGGTTATAATAATTATCGCCTTTCCGTCTTCACGCATTTTCCTTAAAACGGTAAAAAGCTTTTGAGTTTCCTGCGGGGTAAGCACCGCCGTCGGCTCGTCGAGAATAAGTATGTCCGCCCCGCGGTAAAGCACCTTAATAATTTCAACCGTCTGCTTTTCGGAAACCGACATCTCGTATATTTTTTTATCCGGGTTAATATCAAAGCCGTATTTCTCGCTTATTTCGGCAACCCTTTCGCTTACCGTTTTTATATCGTATTTACCCTTTTCCTTAAGACCGAGTACTACGTTTTCAGCGGCGGAAAAGACGTCTATAAGCTTAAAATGCTGATGAATCATTCCGATTTTATACTTAAACGCGTCCTTAGGCGAACGGATAACCGCCTCCTCGCCGTTTATAAAAATCTGACCCTCGTCCGGGTAGTAAATTCCCGAAATCATATTCATAAGGGTAGTTTTACCGCTACCGTTTTCGCCTAAAAGAGATAAAATCTCTCCCCCGTAAACCGACAGACTGACATTACTGTTAGCCACAACGTTACCAAAGCGCTTGGTTATACCGCGCAATTCAATCGCCGCACTGCCCACACACATCTCACCTTTCTTCAATCTTCAAAACAGAATATCCTTAGATAACCTCTTTTCAGGATTGAGCTTACGTATTATTTAAAAGTATTCAAGGCGGAGCGCGAAACGCTCCGCCTGAATATGAATTTTATAATTATTCGCTGATGCCGTCGATATATTTAATATCAAAGTAAGGAGCGGATCTAAAGGTAGACTCGGAAAATGCGCCGTCCTTAACAGCCTCGCTGTCGGGTACGAAATCGCCGTTGTCAACAATGTCCGCGGTGTAGCTGTCAAGCTTCTTGCCGTCAACAGTAAAGCTGTTGGTATCGAATACCTTAATTTCGCCGTTTATAAGCTTCTGCTTTACTTCGTCAAGCTTTTCCTGTGTGCCGGCGGCGGCAACCTTTGTGTTAAGCTCGGTAAGAGCAACGTAGCCCTCAGCCATGGTTCCGCAGTAATCGGACTCGATTGTACCGCCCTCAAGAGCAGCGTTTATAATCTTCTTGAAGTAGGGAGCCCAGTCGATCTTTGAAGAAATCAAAGCGGTGTTCGGTCCCATAGAAATGGTGCTGATGTTGTAAGCAACGTTCGGAACGCCCTTTTCCTCGCAAGCCTTAGGAGCACCCTCGGAGTCGGCGTGCTGGCTTATAAGAACACAGCCCGAGTTAATAAGGTTAAGAGCTGCCTCTTTCTCCTTAGCAATATCAAACCAGGAGTTGGTGTAGGTAACCTTCATTGTAGCGGTCGGGCAGATTGAACGCGCGCCGAGGAAGAAGGAAGTCATACCCGAAACAACCTCTGCGTAGTTGAAAGCGCCTACGTAACCGATTACAGCCTTATCGGCGGTAATTGTGCCTTTTTCAATCATTTCGTTGAGCTTCATACCTGCGGCAACGCCTGCGAGATAACGTCCCTCATAGATAGCGGCAAAAGCATTGTGGAAGTTTGCAACCTTAGCGGTCTGAGCCTTTGTTCCTGTAGCGTGGCAGAACTGAACGTCAGGGAACTCCTGAGCCGCCTGAAGCATAAAGCTTTCGTGACCGAAGGAGTCTGCAAAGATTACGTTACAGCCCTTGTCAACAAGCTCTGCAGCCGCTTCATAGCAAGCGTTGCTCTCTTCGATATTGGTCTTGATAAGAACCTGATCGTCGGTAAGACCGAGCTCAGCCTGAGCAGCCTTTAAAGCCTGAATAAAGTTGTTGTCATAGGTGGAGTTTTCGTCGTGAAGGCAGATAAGACCGATTTTAAACTTGTCCTTTTCAACCTTTTCGATTTTAGCCGGTACGGTTTTCTCAACCTCATCAATGGTCGCAACCTTGGCGTTATTTTTGCCGTCGGAAGCGGTGTCCTTGCTGCCGCAGCCCGCGAATGCAAAAAGCATTGCAAGACACAGAAGCATTGCTGTGATTTTCTTCATAATTTTTCTTCCTCCAAAAAAAATTTATGATAAGCGGCATTGCCGCCTATATCCTTTACTGCTTACGGAAAACGATTTTGCCGTCCTCCATACTGTCGATAATCGCAAGGGATTCCACCCTTATTCCGTCGGCGCGAAGCTCGTCCCCGCCGTGCTGGAAGCCCTTTTCGATAGCGCAAACCGCTCCCGCGGCAGTCGCTCCCGACTGAGCCACAATATCTAAAAGTCCTTTAAGCGCCTTGCCGTTTGCAAGGAAATCGTCCACTATAAGCACATTATCGTCGGAGCTTAAATAATCGCTCTCAACAACGACGGTATAATCGGTGCCGTGGGTATATGAATGGACAACCGTTTTATATACGCCGCCCGAAACATTGCTTGTCTTATGCTTTTTCGCAAAGACAACCGGGAGGTGCATCGCCGCTCCCGCCGCGAATGCTATCGGGATTCCCGAGGTTTCAATGGTAAGAATTTTGGTGATTTTTTCGTCCGCGAAAAGCCTTGAAATCTCCCTGCCCGTTTCCATAATAAAATCAACGTCTATCTGATGGTTGAGAAACGAGCCTACCTTAAGAATATTGCCGGGTAATACCTTTCCCTCTTTAAGTATCTTTTCCTCCAAAGCCAACATCTATTACAGTACTCCTTTATAGGATAGAGTCGAAAAAAGGCAGACCTAATAAATTCAAGTCTGCCGATACCAAGCCTTAACCAATAGTCGCATCTTTTTTGGCGTGCGGTAGAAACGTTTGGGCCGTATATCCAAACCTATACTGGCAGATAAAATAAATATAATGTTATCCTATCACATTACCCCGCTAAAGTCAACACATTAGATTTTCTTTTTAAAAGTTTGTTCATATTTACATTTTTGTTCTTCACAGCCTACGCAAATTGTCGAAAAACAACAATAATGCAATTTAGATGTCAGATATTAGATTTTAGACATTAAATAAAGTGAAAATATCAGGCGGGTGAATACACCCGCCCTTTAATGTCTAGTGTCTAATGTCTAACATCCGAAATGCAGTCGGCTACATATATTCCCATAGCTCCCGACTGGGAAAGTCCACGGCAGATACCGCTGCCGTCGCCTATAATGTAAACACCGTCGATAAGCTCGAATTTATCGTTCATAAACTCGGGGCGGATTGAATAATACTTGCTCTCACAGCCGTAAAGCAGGGTGTCGTCGTTGGCGGTTCCCGGCGCTACGCGGTCAAGCGCATAAATCGTTTCGATAATATTAGTTAGTATTCTGTGGGGCAGTACAAGCGAAATATCTCCCGCGGTAGCCTTTAAGGTAGGCGCGACGGTGTTCTGACCCAATCTATGGTCGTTTGTACGTCTTCCGCGCACCAAATCGCCGAAGCGCTGAACCAGTACGTTGCCCTTGCCTATCATATTAGCAAGGCGGGATATACTCTCGGCATACTCGGTCGGCTGATTGAAGGGTTCTGTAAAGCGTATGCTTGAAAGAATGGCAAAATTGCAGTTATCGGTCTTTTTATCCGGGTCGGCAAAGGAGTGACCGTTAGCCGTAATAATTCCGTGGTTGTTTTCCGCCGAAACAAGTCCCCCCTTATTAAAGCAGAACATACGGCAGCGATCCTCAAAGGTCTTGGTTTTATAAAGAATCTTAGGCTCGTAAATTCGGTCGGAAAACTCCTTCCAGATAATATCCTTCATTTCAACCCTTACACCGATGTCAACGTGGTTTGAGCGCATATGAACATTGAACGCGCGGCAGAAATCGGCGACAAAGTTAGCTCCCCCTCGGCCCGTGGCTATTATTATCTTCTCCGCCTCAATCGTTTCGCCGTTTGTGTAGTAAAGCTTATAGCCGCCGTCGGTCTTCTCTACCCTCTCGCAGTCATAGAAGGCGAGCATATCCGTGCCGCCCTCGGCAAGGGCGCGGATAAGATTCTGCATTGTAAGATAGTTTTTATCCGTACCCAGATGCTTAACATTCATATCAAGCAGGCGCAGATTGTTTTGAATACACTTAAGCTTTAAGGTCTCGTTTGATTTATAAACCTTAGGCTCGCCCGAGGTGCAATAGGTGTTTAAAATCTTATCGACCTCGTCGATATATTTATTAGCGGTATCGTCGCCCAATTCTTCGCCCAGCGTTCCTCCGTATGCGGTTCCGAGGTTAAACTTACCGTCCGAAAATGCCCCCGCGCCCGCGTAACCGCTGGTTATAGAGCAATGCTTGCAGTGAACGCAGGTATTGTTCTTTCCTGCGGGGCAATGCCTGTTTTCGAGGGTGTTGCCCCTCTCGGTAATAACGATTTTTATTTCGGGCAGATTTTTGCGGAGTCGGTACGCCGCCATAAGACCGCCTATTCCTCCGCCGATTATTGCGACGTCATATTTTTTAGGGGACATTTTGTAATCATCCTTTAAAATTATTTTACAGCGCAAGAAATCGGGCTGCGCTCCCTTTCCGAAAGCACAGCCCCTACTGCGTTCATATTTTAAACTAAAATGTCTGTTTTGTCAACATTTATTTTACGCTTTCCCCGTTTGCGACCTTTTCTACCTGCCTTAAAATCTTATTAAGCGAGGAGGAATTGATTTTACCCATATCAATTCCGTCAATGCTGTACTGATATTTGGTCTCGCCAGCCTTCTTGAACTCGACTGCGGTTTTTTCGCGCGAGGTATCGGAATAGGTGAAAACAAACGACATAGCGGGTTCGGTTATCACCTTATCAATGGTGTAATCCGAGCAGGAAAGGGAAATACATTCCTGATAGAAATTCTGGAAGTTTTCGGTGACAAGCTTTGTACCCTCATAGGTTATCACATAGGTTTCCTCGGCGTCCTCGCTGTCGTCGTATACAATATCAAAGCTGTAGGTCTTATCGGGCGTTTTAACCGTAAAGTTTGACAGCTCGTTTATCGACTGGAGACATACCCAGGAGGCGTAATAATCGTTAACCTTATAATCAATAAAGCTAAGGCTTGAAGCAGAGACCTTTTTAATGAGCTTCGCCCCGTCGTACCATACCGCGTAGTCGCCGTCTTCCTGTTGTTTGAAGGAGTAGGTCGCGGTAAAAGAGCCGAGCTTTATCGTCGCGGTGAGGTCGGGATTATCAAATCCCAAATTTTTCCGTGAGGAAACAGAGGTATCAAAGGAGTAGGCTCCCGAAGCCGAAACTCCGCTTTTAAACAAACCGAATATACCGTCTACGTTATCCGCAATACGCTTTGTGGGCGAAACGGTCATATAAGCGGCATAGGCGGAAAGATTTTCGTCGGTATTAGGCGCTAAAACCACCTTTTCGGGATAATTCTTGCCCGAAAGCGTAATGGTATCAAAGGAAGAAAGCGCGCCGTCGTCCCCTTTATAGTCCTTCATATCGTCGGTCACGGTAATTCCGGGGACGGAGCCTGTTTCGGCAAGGCTTAACGCGTCAAAGGTGAAATTCCCTTTGAGGTCGGTTTCGGTAATATAGATTTTTTCCTCTGTGGAAAGCTTGACATAGGTGCCCGTGTTATCGGGCGACTCGCTTCCTACAAGTATTGAAAACTCCGAGCCGTCGTTTTTAACCACGTCCGCTTTAACCGTCGGGTTTTCAAGCCCGCATTCGGCGGCTGATTTTGAGGTGACCTCCCTTACAGCCTCAAGAGAAGCCGCATATCCCGCGATACTCCCCGCCGCGGAGGAATCAATTACCTCCCTGTCGTAGCCGTCAAGATACCAGTTAACGGTGGGTTCGCTGCTTGAAGTGTCCGAAGAATCGGAGGTTTCGGTTTCCTCAACCGAATAAAGCTTAAAGGTTCCGTTTTCGTTTGTAACGGTAACCGACTTAAAATCGTCCGATTTCATATCAAGAACGCTTATTGTCTCGATAGAGGGGGTTGAGGACTCCTCCCGTTCGGGGATAAGCTTTATTACCGCCACCGTTCCCCCCGCAAGCACCCCAACCGCCAGAACCGCGGCAATAACCTTGGGTAAAAGCCTTTTCTTTTGCTTTACAGCGGTTTTTTTATGCTCCGCGGGGTCGGAGAAGACGGTCGAGCCCTCCTCGGGAGTAAGCGTAGGCTCGGTCGTCTCTTCGATATTCTCTTTTTCGGGAAAATCACTCATTACGCATTCTTTCTCCTAATAAAGATGTAGATTCCTAAGGCGATGCAGACAATCGGCAGAACAAACATAAACAATATTCTGATTATTTGTGCCGAGGACTCGGTTACCGAATCCGAAAAGCTTTCGTCGGTTATTGTTTTGGAGACAAAGGAAATTCCCGTGTCCTCCGCTCCGACGGCGCGCTCCGCCGCGGCAAGGGTAATATTCTTGTTTGCCACAGAGGACTGCTCGTTATATTCCGACTTTATAAATTCAACGCTGCCGAACGCCATTACATAGCTTGTAATTTTATTATTGTCGTCGTCATAATCCGACATTTGAGCCTCTATTACCGTGGAATAGCTCTGCTTGGTATAATTGTCCGCGCCTGTCCAATCAGCGGCGGTTCCCACCGGAGCCGCAACGACAGATTCGGGCGTACTCATAAGGGAGGTGACGGTAATATTGCCCTCGGTCTCAAAGGCGGCGGTCAAGGGCACGTTATAGCCTGTAATGCAGAGATTCATACCGCTTGTAATATCGTTATCACTGCTTGTGGGATAGCTTCCCATAGTCATCGGATCGTCGGGCATATGATTCTGCGAATTGGTTTCAAAGAGTATTCCCTCGCCTACCGCGATTCCCCATTGCTCAAGGAAATCGTAAAGATTGGTAAGATAGGGCGCGGCGGCGTCCGCAAAGAAGATAAGTCCCTTGCCTAATTTTCCGTCGTTTTCAAGGAAGTCGGAAATTGCGTCAAGCTCACTGCCTAAAAAGTCGGTGGTGGGCGCGGCTATTATAACCGCGTCATATTCGTCGGAAATACCGCCTATCATACTGTCGGAAACAACGGTAATTTCATAATTGTTAGCCTTTAAAAGGGTCTGATAATCGGCTGTATAGTCGGTTTTCGAATGACCTGTTATAAGCGCCGCCTTTTTGGTTTTACTGCTTGTAACATAGGCTATCGCGCCTGTAACCGCGGTTTCGACATTGTTGCCGCCGACCGTGCTTGTCGTATATCCGTAGGAGGCATAGGTGCTGTCCTCGGAAAGATTGTATACATCCTTAAAGCCTACAACCTTATAACGCTCGTTTCCGTTTTTGGTGCAGGTAACGATTATATCGCCGTAATAAAGCTTTTCGTTAGAATATTTTGAGGATATTTCCGTAAACTCCGCGCCCTGAGTATCAACATATCTAAGGGTGATTTTATCGCTGTAGGCGGGATATTTATCAAGAAGCTTAACGGTCTGCTTGAAATAATCCGACGCGTCGGAGGTCACGCCGTAAAGATTCTGGGCGTAATAATTCATATATCCGCCGACATAATCCTCGGGCGTGGCGCAGACGATTATCTCTACCTCGCTATCAAGATTCTTCAAATAATCGATATTTTCCTCGCTCATTGAATTTTCCTTCTGAGCGGACATATCAAATTCCAGCACAAAGCGGCTTGAAAGGGCGCTCACAAGCACGTTTATGAGGATAATTCCCACCAATACCACGGCGGTAATAGCGACCGAGAAGCCGCCCCTGCGTAAAAGTGCCTGATTTTTAATTTTTTTAGCCTTTTTGGGCTTTTTTGCCTTTTTTTCTTTTTTGTTTTCTTTATCCGCCTTGGGAGCTGTCTCTGTCTCAAGCTCCTCAGCTTCGGGTGTTAAATTCTTATTCTCGTCCATTCCGTTTTCCCTCCTTATGCCCATCTTCTCTTATCGAGCGAGCGCACGCATAAAAACAGGAACGCGGCGCTTATGCTTACAAAATACACAACGTCTGATACCGAGAAGACGTTCTCCCCGAAATTTTCAAAGGCGGTTATAAAGGCTACCTTTTCGATTATATTCGCAAGCCATGTCACTTTTATCATACTCGCAAAGCTTGACATATAAAGCACAAGTATGTTTATCACAAGCGTAAGAATCGCCGAGATTACCGAGCTTTCGGTAAGGGAGGATATAAACATACCTATCGCAATAAGTGCGCTGCCCAAAAGCAGCATACCGAACATTGCGTAAATATAGGACATTATGTTCACGCTTACATAGGAGGCGACTATAATTTCAAAAATAACCGTGGGAAGAAAGCCTATGGCAAAAACCGCCAGCGCCGCGAAAAATTTACCCATTACAATAGAGGTAAGGCTTACGGGGGCGGTAAGCAGAGCCTGATCCACCTTCTGCCGCCTGTCCTCGCTCATAAGGCGCATTGTAATCACCGGCATTGTGAATACAATAACAGTCGACATAGCCATAATCACGGTTTCTACCTCGGGACTGCCGTAGCTGTAAATCATTGAAAAATAAAGTCCTAAAAAGAAATAGAACGCCGCCAAAACAATAAATCCTATCGGCGTGGAAAAATACGACCGAAGCTCTCTTTTAAATATCGCGCGCATTATTCTTCCTCCTCTTTGCTGTTCTCGGTTTTTACGGTGACGGTGTCGTCGTCGGTAAGCTCAATATTAACCGGCTCGCTTTCCGTCTCCTCCTCAAGTCCTAAAAGCCGCTTTGCCTCGTCGTTGTCGGCGGCTTCGGTAAGGCGCAGGAATATCTGCTCTAAGGAAACCTTGTTGCTTGTAAGGGACAAAAGGGTTCTGCCCCTCGCGGCAACACGCTTAAAGACCTCGCCGCGTATATCCTCGCCCGTCTCGGGCTCGATAAGGAAGTCAAAGGAATTTTCCTCCTTACGTCCTAAGGAGGTAACCGACTTTACTCCCTTTACGGTCTTAAGCGCGTCGAGCATATCCTGCTCCGAGCAGACGATTCTCGCGATAAGCGAATGGTCGCTTGAAAGCTTATTTGAAAGGTTCTCGGGGGTATCGTCGGCAATAATCTGACCCTTGTTTATAATTATTACCCTCTTGCAGACCGCCTGAATCTCGGAAAGTATGTGGGAGGATAGAATAATCGTGTGGTTTTTACCGAGACGGGCTATGAGATTGCGTATCTCGATAATCTGCTTCGGGTCAAGACCTACCGTAGGCTCGTCCAAAATAAGCACGTCGGGGTTGCCGATAAGCGCCTGAGCAAAGCCGACCCTTTGCCTATAGCCCTTTGAAAGGTTCTTTATAAGGCGGTTTTGAACGTTATCAATCTTTACAAGCCTTAAAATCTCGTCGATATGCGGCTTTTTCGGGAACTTAACCCTTTTAAGGTCGTAAATAAAATTAAGGTATTCCCTGACCTTCATATCTATATAAAGCGGCGGTATCTGGGGAAGATAGCCTATGCGGCGTTTTGCTTCCTCGGGGTACTCTGCAATAT
>CAMCIX010000011.1 GCA_945875045.1 uncultured Clostridia bacterium
ACACACTGCATATCGTCGGCAGCGTCAGATGTGTATAAGAGACAGGTATAATCATAGCATAAACTTCAAAGGAGGCAGCAAAATATGTTAAAAAGATTTTCAGGCAGAGGCGGATATATATGTTTGAGCGCTGCCTGTACCGAGCGAATGTGACGGCGGTCACGAAGAATTAACAGCGTTTCATAAAAAATAAATTAATTTAAGGGTGAATTTAAAATGAAAAAATCTTATAAAAAAATAATTTCGGTAATAACAGCTTCTCTTCTTTTACTCGCGGTTTTCGCGGGTTGCTCCTCTAAGAGCAAGGCGATAACAATCGCAGTACCAAACGATACAACCAACGAAGCGCGCGCGCTTTTACTTCTTGAGGAGCAGGGCATAATAAAGCTTAAGGACGGCGCGGGTATTTCCGCCACGGTAAAGGATATAGCGGAAAATCCCAAAGGCATCGAGTTTAAAGAGGTTGAAGCCGCACAGCTTCCCAACGTTTTAAAGGACGTGGATTACGCGGTTATCAACTCAAACTACGCGATTTCAGCCGACTTAAATCCCGTTAAGGATTCGCTTGCTATCGAGGGCTCGTCCTCCGCTTACGGCAATATTTTAGCGGTTAAAGAGGGAAATGAAAGCACCGACTGGGCAAAGGCGTTAAAGGCGGCGCTTGAAAGCAAAAAGGTAGCCGATTTTATTGCTCAAAAATACGGCGGCGCGGTTGTAAGCACGGTTGATAACGCAGGCGACGGCTTTGACAGCTCGCTTGATTACTCTAAGCTCAGCGGTACAACGATTACCGTTGCGGCGTCTCCCACTCCCCACGCAGAGATTTTAGCGGTTGCAAAGGAAGTTCTTGCTGAGAAAAACATAAACCTTGACGTTAAGGAATTTACCGATTATGTTCAGCCGAATAACGTGGTTGAAAGCGGCGAGATAAACGCAAACTACTTCCAGCACCTGCCCTACCTTGAGGATTTCAACAAGGAAAATAATACCCATATTGCTTCAATAGCGACAATTCACGTTGAGCCGATGGGTCTTTACGGCGGTAAGCAGACAACCCTTGACGCGATTAAGTAATAATAGTAAATGAAAAAACTAAACGCCTCCCTCTGATAAGGGTGCGGGTTGCCGGTGGCAACCGTTGGGCGAAGTCCAACAGCACCGACCGAAACGGCAGTTGAGAGGTGGCACGGTTTTACCGTGACGGAGGGAGAGAAAGAATAAAAATATGCACAAACGCCGACTTTTCTCTCCCTCAGTCTCGCTACGCTCGACAGCTCCCTCGTCAGAGGGAGCCTTAAACTTAATAAACTAATTAAGTTAATACAATTTCATTTTAATACAACAACAATTTCGGAGGAAAAGAAATGATTGAAATTAAAAACCTCTCAAAAACCTTTCCGTCGAAGTCGGGCGGGGTAGAGGCGCTTAAAAACGTCTCCCTTACCATACCCGACGGCGAAATTTACGGAATTATAGGTATGAGCGGCGCGGGAAAAAGCACCCTTGTGCGATGTATTAATATGCTTGAACGTCCGACTGAGGGGAGCGTGGTTATAGACGGCAGGGACATAGGCGTTCTTTCGGAATCGGAGCTTAGAAAAGAGCGACAAAGCATTACTATGATTTTTCAGGGCTTTAATCTGCTTATGCAGAGGAACTGCCTTAAAAACGTTTGCTTTCCTCTGGAGCTTGCGGGGGTAAAAAAAGCAGAGGCTGAAAAAAGAGCGGCGGAGCTCTTGGAAATTGTAGGGCTTAAGGACAAAATGAAAAGCTATCCCGCCCAGCTTTCGGGAGGACAGCAGCAGCGTGTTGCAATCGCGCGCGCCCTTGCCACAAATCCTAAAATTTTGCTTTGCGACGAGGCTACAAGCGCACTTGACCCGCAGACCACCCACTCGATTCTCTCTCTTATCCGAGACCTGCACGATAAATTAGGGCTTACGGTGGTAATAATCACCCACCAGATGAGCGTTATTGAGGAAATTTGTACCCGCGTTGCGATTTTAGACGGCGGCACGGTTGCCGAGGAGGGAGCGGTAGGCGAGGTGTTTTCCGCTCCGAAAAGTGACGCGGCAAAGCGGCTTGTATATCCCGAGGGGTACGAGGAAACCTTAAATTCCTTTGACGGCGGCATGGTGCGCATAGTATTCGGCGGCGCCGCCGCGACAAAAACACCCCTTATTGCGCAAATGGCAATCGATAAAAATATTGCCGCAAGCATACTCTATGCTTCCACAAGGAGTATCTGCGGCAGGGTGTATGGAAATATGCTTTTAGGTATCCCGGGCGGCAGGCAACAGCTTGACAGCGCGCTTACTTATTTAAAAGGTATACCCGATATTTTCGCAGAGGAGGTAAAGAGAAATGCTTAGCTCGTTTTTTGAATCGGAAAGCGTTACAAAGGCACTCGAAATTCTTAAAACCGAAATACCCCTTGCCGTGTGGGAAACCTTTTACGTCACGGTTTTATCAACCCTTTTTGCGATAATTTTAGGTCTGCCCTTAGGTGTTCTGCTTGTTGCGGGGGAAAACGGCAAAATTCTTAAAATACCTAAATCTCTGCTTCATATACTTAATGTAATTATAAATCTACTGCGTTCGGTGCCTTTCCTTATTCTTATGATTATGGTATTCCCGCTCACCCGTCTTATTATGGGTACGGTGGTAGGAACGGCGGCGTCGATTGTTCCGCTGGTGATAGCGGCGTTTCCCTTTGTCGCAAGGCTTGTAGAGGGCAGTCTGCGCGAAATTAACCCAAATATCATAGAAACCGCCCAGAGTATGGGGGCAAATCCCTTTCAGATTATCGTAAAGGTTATGCTTCCCGAGAGCGTGCCGTCCCTTATTTCCAACGCTACGATTGCGATTACCACAATTTTAGGCTATTCGGCTATGAGCGGAATAATCGGCGGCGGCGGTCTCGGCAAAATCGCGATTAATTACGGCTATTACAGGTATCAGTACCTTGTAATGGCGTTCGCCGTGATTTTTCTTGTGCTTTTAGTACAGCTTTTCCAAAGTATAGGCACCTTCCTCGCCGCCAAAGCGGATAAGCGGCTTAAGGCGAATAAATAGGAGAATAAAACAACTGTACGGCGGGGGCTTGGCTCCCGCCGTTCGGAAATCGGTAGACGGACGGTCGGGGACGCCCGTCCCTACGTTGTCCAATCAAATAATTTAACGTAGGGAAGGCATTTATGCCTTCCGCGTCTAATGCCTAACATCTAACGTCTAAATTCGTATTCTTCATACTCGTTTACATAGGGCTTTAATTCGATGATTTTCCTGATATTTTTCCTTATAAGCTTTTTTGCCTGCTCTCTTGAGTAATTATAAGATGAAAAATCGCTCTTTTTAATATTTTTAAGCTTAATTTTTCCGTATTCCGAGGTATCGATTTCATAAAATTGTTCGGCTCGGAAGTAAAGCTCTGTTGCCGCCTGTTCCCTTATATAGGCATCGGGGGCGTCAAGCAAACTTATAAGATACGGCACGGCGGAATCCGAAAGACCGCCTAAATGAGCAACGTCAAGCTCGGTTAGTTTTCCGGCTTTGTAGCTTTCAACATTGTAAAGGGCAACCGTTCTGTCAACGTCCGTAAAACCGACCGCAAGGGCTAAAAGGGCGAGTACGATTATAATGAATTTTGCAAACGGGAATTTCTTTAAATAGAGATAAATAACAACGCCGACAAAAAGCAGGGCGAGCTGTACCATAAACAGGCTTGTCAAAAGGCGCAGTCGGGTAAGCCCGTAAAAACCGATGTATAAAAGCATTTTTGAAACTGCGGTCGCGGTGAAGATTACCGAAAATACGCATATCAGGGTTGCCGTAATCCGCACCGAAAGAGGGATTTTTCCTTCCTCATTGCGGCGGGAAAGGCCCGTAATAATGGCGATAAGCCCTAAATTTATACTGCAAACGCCGCACAGCTCAAAAAATCCGCGCCGCGCGTAGTTAGCGGGGGTAAGGGCGTAGCCCTCGGGCAAAATACCCGAAAAGGCGCTGAAAAAATAGGCGAGCTGTGAAAAGAGGTAGACCGCGTAAAATACCGAAAGGATTGAAAATAACGTGACCGCGGTGGCGGCAGGCAGATTTCTGTAATCGGTATTAGAGTACGGTTTTGATTCGTCCTCCCGAAGCCCCTTTTTAAGTGCGAAAAGCATTGAAAAAAGGAATATTGCGAGAAGCGTACCGAGAAGTATTTTAGCGATTAATTTACCTACTCCCGAAAAGAGAGAGACCATAAGCCCCTCAAACGCCGCGTCGGAGCTGATTAAGAGCGGCAAAACAACCAACAAAACGGGAACGGATAGGGCAATGCCGACCAGCACCTGATTATTCGGCCCCTTTTTTTCGTTATCGGAGCAGTATTTACCGTAGGAGCGGAACGGTTCTGTTAAAAATCGAAAGGGCGAAATGATAAGCGTGTTAAGGGCGGAGTAAATTATACCGTGACGGCTATTTCCACAATCGGTGTAGGATAGAGCCGTGAAAACGCCGTATAGCGCAAATACCGCGAAAAAAAGCAGGGTATTGATAAGCGAATCGTCAAAAACAGCGAAAACCGCCGAAAGGATAATGGAAACCGCGCCGCAAAACAGTGAAAAGGGCTTTATATTAATTTCCGATTTTACCATATAAAGCACGGTAAGCAGAAACAGCGCAAAATAGGAGACGGTGAAGCCGATATTAAAGCCGCCGAAAAGCGAGAGGGAGACAAAGAATACCGCGCTTACAAGGGTAATAATTGCGAAAACCGTATCGCGCGCCTTCCAAGCGGGAGGCTCCCTTAAAGCGAAGGGGAGGGGATCGGTGTTTAGATTTAACGGCTCTTCATTTTCGGGTTCTTCGTTTGGGGGAATTGCATTTAATTTTTCAAAATCGGACATCATTCTTCCTCCTTATATTCAAGAATATCCGCCGGTTGGCAGTCAAGCGCCTTGCAGATGCTTTCAAGCGTGGAAAACCGTATGGCGCGCGCCTTTCCGGTTTTTAAAATTGAAAGATTTGCCTGTGTAATGCCAATCTTCTCGGCAAGCTCCCCCGAGGAGATTTTTCTTTTTGCCATCATAACGTCAAGATTAACTACAATCGCCATTTTTGTCACCTATATAGTAAGCTCGTTTTCCGCCTTTATTTCTATTGCGGAGCGGAAAACATTTTTAATGACCCGTAAAATCAGCGAGAAAAAGGCGGCGGCAACGCTTATAATATAAAAAGGAAGATAAAAATATCCCGAAAAAAAGGAGATAACCGCCGCCGCGGTACAGCAAAGAAACAAGATATTCAGCCGCTTTATATTATCCGTTACAAAGGTATCGCCCCTCAAAATGTTTTTTAGCAGCTGTCGCAGCGAGAAAAGAGCAAGCAGGGCAAAGGGCAGGCAGGTATAGCAGACCGCTAAAACAACGGTGCGGACGTTGGCGGGTCTTCCCATATAGGTAATGTACCACTTTGTAAAACGCGGCAGAAAAACCGCGGCGGCACAAAAAAGCGCAATAATGAAATCGGTAAGATAAAGCGAAAGCTTTGCGGATTTTGTTTGGCTGAGCATAGGTTAACCTCCCAATATTTTCTAATGGCATAATATCACGCTATTTATCGTTTGTCAATAAAAATATACCGAAAAATAATATTACAGTTTTGTAACCGATTTTTTCACACCGAACCAATCTTTAAAATCATAAACGAGAAAACGAGAGAAAACAAAAGAAAACAGAAGAAAAACAGAGCTTTAAAACTTTAAATTAAATTTTTCAAAAATAGGTGTTGACAATGCTCTTGCAATGTGGTATTATATTTTAGCTGTTTAATAAGTATAAATTTTTGGAGGTTTTGATTATGTCAACATTTATGGCAAAACCTGCTGAAATTCAGCGTAAATGGTATATAATCGACGCTGCTGACAGACCGCTCGGAAGAACCGCCGCTAAGGTTGCGGATATACTTCGCGGTAAGTTAAAGCCGGAGTTTACTCCCCATGTCGATTGCGGCGACCACGTTGTCGTTATCAACGCTGATAAGGCGGTTTTAACAGGTAAGAAGCTTGAAAAGAAGTTCTATCGCCGTCATACAGGCTATATCGGCGGTCTTAAGGAAGTTAAGTACGCTACCCTTATGAAGACCCGTCCCGAGCTCGCTATGGAGCTTGCCGTTAAGGGAATGGTTCCCGATACCACCATCGGCCGCAAGGCTCTTACAAGACTTCACGTTTACAGCGGGACTGAGTACGCTCAGGTAGCTCAGAAGCCCGAAAAGCTTGAATTTTAAGAAGGGAGACAGAAACAATGTTTGAAGCAAAGCCTTATTTTTATGGCACCGGCAGAAGAAAGAGTTCTGTTGCCCGTGTTCGTCTTTACGCAGGTACCGGAAAAATCACCGTTAATGACAGAGACATTGATGATTATTTCGGTCTTGAAACCTTAAAGCTTATCGTTCGTCAGCCGCTGGCTCTTACCGGCACTGCCGATAAGTTTGATATTGTATGCCGCGTTGCAGGCGGCGGTGTTACCGGTCAAGCGGGCGCTATCCGTCACGGTATTTCCCGCGCTCTTCTCCAGTCCGACGCGGAGCTCCGTGCGGAGCTTAAGAAGGCCGGCTTCCTCACACGCGATCCGCGTATGAAGGAAAGAAAGAAATACGGTCTCAAAGGCGCACGTCGCGCACCCCAATTCTCAAAGAGATAATTTGCAGTTTGCAAAAAATCACGGCTTGTCGTTCGGGTTTATTCCCGAAGACAAGCCGTTTTTTGCTGTTTGTTAAGCTAAATATTGCGCTAATGTGATTACAAGGGGCATTGTTACAATCGAAATCACGGTGCTAAGGGATACCATATCCACCGAAAGGGGAGTGTCCGCACCGTATTTTGATGAAAACATTGTTGTAATCGCGGCGACAGGCGCGCTTACCGATATAACAACCGATACAAGGAGGGTTCCGCGTACACCGATAATATACAAAAATCCGATCACCGCCAGAGGATAAATAATCATTCGAAGAATAATCGCAAAAATGCACTTAAAATCCTTAAAGGCGGTAAGAATATTGTTCTGCGCCAAATGGTAGCCGATTATCAGCATAGGCAGGGGAGTGTAAATCGCAGAAATGTAATCAATCGCGGAATACAGAATTTGCGGAATCGGAATCGAGCAAATAAAAATCACAAGACCCACCGCAAGACCTATTATTCCCGGGTTTATAAACAGCTTTTTGGGCTGAATATACTTTTTGTCGCCGCTTATTAAGAATACGCCGTAGCTCCATATAACAAGGTTGAACATTATTATGTAAGCCGAGCCGTAGAGGGTGCCGTCCGCGCCTAAAATCACCTGCTGGAGGGGCAGTGACATAAAGCCGCAGTTGGCGAATATTGTCCCGAAGCGAAGTACACGCTCCCTCGCCTTATCCTTTGAATGGAGAATAATGCGGCTCAATAGTATCATCAGCACCTGTACCGCAAGGGTAACGACAAAGGCAAACGCCAGCGACTTCATAATATCGTGGCTGTATTCACGGATAAGCGATTTAATTATAACGCAAGGGGTGACAATGATAAGGGCAATATCGGTACAGCAGCGCGCGCCCTCGGCGGTCATTATCTTGGTTTTAGCCGCGATAAAACCCACCGCTATCATTATCATCAAAATAGTAACCTGAGAAAAAACCGTTGCAAGCATTATTTTACACTTTCTGCAAAGCGTTTAAATGCTGCAATTCCCTCGGGGGTACGTTTGTATACGCCCGCATGCTCCAAAACCTTTGCAAAGACAAGACCTATTTCGTCCTTTATAATTTTATCAATATTGTTTTCGTTTATATCGGAGTATTTTGCCTTAATTTCCTTAGTCCATTCGGCATGCTTTGAAAGGGTCTCGTCGTTGGATATGTCTCTGTTTTCGAGTATCGCGGTTTCAAGCAGGGCAATCTCGTTTTTAAGGCGGGAGGGCAGAACCGCAAGACCCATAACCTCAATAAGACCGATATTTTCCTTTTTAATATGGTGAAGCTCGGAATGGGGGTGGTATACGCCCAGCGGATGCTCGGGAGTAGTTATATTGTTGCGCAGAACCAAATCAAGCTCGTACCTTTCGCCGTTCTTGCGGGCGATCGGGGTGATAGTGTTGTGCGGCTCGCCGTCTGTTTCGGCAAAGATAAAGGCGGCTGCGTCGGTATATCCCCTCCACGAGGCTAAGATTTTATCGGCAAGCTCAATAAGCCTGTCGGGGTCGGGGGAGGAAAGACGAATAACCGACATCGGCCACTTTAAAATGCCGGCGTCAACGTCGTCAAAGCCCTCAAAGGTAAGGGGATATTCAACTGGCGCCTTCGCCATTGCAAAGGTGTAGTTACCGCCCTGAAAATGGTCGTGGCTTAAAATAGAACCGCCGACAATCGGCAAATCGGCGTTAGAGCCGACAAAATAATGCGGAAACTGCTTTACAAAGTCGAGAAGCTTTTTAAAGGTGTCGCGGTTTATCGCCATCGGGGTGTGCTTGGAGTTAAACACTATGCAATGCTCGTTGTAGTAAACATAGGGCGAATACTGGAAGCACCAGTCGGTGTTGTTGATTGTAACGGGGATAACGCGGTGATTCTGGCGTGCGGGATAGTTAACCCTGCCCGCATAGCCCTCGCACTCGCGGCAGAGCATACATTTAGGATAACCCGCCTGCGGCGCGTTTTTGGCGGCGGCGATAGCCTTGGGGTCCTTTTCGGGCTTTGAAAGGTTAATGGTAATGTCAAGGTCGCCGTATTCGGTGGAGGTCACCCATTTAACGTCCCTTTCCACGCGATAACGCCTTATGTAATCGCTGTCACAGCTAAGCTTGTAAAAATAGTCTGTAGCCGTTTTAGGGGAGTCCTTGTAAAGCTCGCCGAATCTCTCGGTAACCTCGGAGGGGCGGGGCATCATAGCCCCCATAAGCTTGGTATCAAATAGGTCGCGGTATACTATGCTGTCCTCGATAATTCCTTTTTTTACCGCGAAATCAAGCAGCTCCTTAAGGGTTTCTTCAAGATTTACGTCGGTAAACGTCTCGTCGCAGTCGAACTCGTCAAGCCCTAAAATCTCAAGAATACGGTTAGTAACGTAAATTCTGTCCCGCTCGGTAAAGAGCTCCTTTTCAAGCCCGTAGCAAACAAGCTTTTTAATGCTTCTGTCTATCATTTTTGTGCACCGTTCCTTATATAATAATTTTATTTGAATGTAATATCACAGCCGATTGCCTGCTGGCACTCGGTAAGCCCCGCCGCCACAATTTCCTTTGTACGGGCGTAGGATTTCGCCGCTTTATTAGCAGCAGTTGAGTCAAGGGAGTACTTGGTACTGCCGTCCTCGGCATTTTCAAGCGGATATATCGTGTAAAGATAACCGCTGGCGCCCTTATATTTGTTAACCCAGGTCGGAATAAGGTCAAGCTTGCTTAAAACCGTGCCGTCACCGTTCTTTTTAAGGGTGAAGCTGAATAACATTCCGTCCTCGGTATGCCCGGTAGGACAGCTGTCCATAATTTCCTGACGCTGATTTGAAACGCAGTTGCCCATTGAGTAAAGGCAGACTGTGGTGTTTTCCCCGTCCTCGGAATGTATAAGCTCCACAGGCTGAATAACGTGCGGATGACTGCCGATTATCATATTAACCCCGAGATTTGAAAGCTTTTGGGCTATGGTCTTTTGCCAGGTGTCGGGGCTTGTCCTGTACTCGTTGCCCCAATGCATATAGAAAAGAATATAATCCGCGCCGCCCGATTTCATATCGGTTATAATGCTTGCGGCGTTGGAATAGAAATCGTCAATACGGTCATAGGAAAAGCTGTTGATTAAATTATTTGCCTCCTCGGCGATTATCGCTCCGTTTAAATATTTGCGCCCCGCGGTCTGACCCGAGGTTTCATAGGTGAAGTTGGCTATTCCGATTTTAATGCCGTTTATTTCCTTTATAACGAAGGACGGCTCCTGTTCGGTTTCTCTTGTGCCCGTAAACTCAATACCCCTTTGCTTTAGTACCTGCGCGGTGCGCTTTAGTCCGTAAAGCCCCGTGTCATAGGCGTGGTTGTTGGAGGTTATAAGGAAATTAAGCCCCGAGCTTTTTATAGCGTCGGCAAGGCTGTCGGGCGTGTTGAAAACCGGGTAGCCGCTGTACTGCCCCGATTCTGTGCCGCCGAAGGTGACCTCAAGGTTTGCGACGGCTAAATCCGCCGCCTTGAAATAGGGCTCGGTTTCCTTAAAAAATGCGGTAAAATCATAATCGCCGGACGCGGTTTTAGCCCCTGTAAGCTGGGTGGAGTGAACCATAATGTCTCCCGTGCTTATGACCGTGGCGGTGGTTTCGGGTACGGTCTCGCTCGAAACTTCGGAGGAATTGCCGCTGTCTGCTTTAGAGCTCGTATCGCCGCCCTTTTTGCCTATTTTTAGCAGAGCGTTTACCGAAAAAGCCACAAGGGCGATAACCGCGATAAGCACCGCCGCCGAGCAGGTTAAGAATATGCGGCGTTTAATTATAGCCTGTTGTCTTTTAGTCCTTTTTTTTGCCATTCTTTTCACCTTTAATTTTTTATTTTCGCGGCATTAAATAAAATTGCATATTATAAGCGGAAGCAGCATTGCGGGCAGATAGTTCATAACCTTTATTTTGGTAAGCCCCAGCATATTAAGCGCAAGGGCTATTATAAGCAGAGAGCCTATGACCGACATATTTGCAATTCCCGCGTCGGTAAGAAAGGGGGAGATTACCGCCGCCAAAAGGGTTACGCCGCCCTCTAAAATAATAACGGGAAAGGCGGAAAGCATAACACCGATTCCGAGACTGGAGGTAAACGCCATAGCCGAAACGCAGTCTATAACCGATTTTGAGTAAAGAGTTGAATTATCACCCGAAATTCCGCTGCTAACAGAGCCGACTATCGACATAGCCCCTACGCAGAAAAGCAATGTGGCGGTGACAAAGCCGTCGGATATTTTGGTATTGCCGCCGTTTTTGTTGAGTTTTGTTTCCAGCTTTTCACCTAAAATATTAATACGCCTGTCAAGGTCGATAAGCTCGCCTATAATCGCGCCCACCGCAAAGGAAAGAATTATAATTATTATGTTCGTGTTTTCCTCAAAAAGTCCCGTTACGCCTATGTAAATAACGCAGAGTGCCATTCCGTTCATTAGGGTGGTGCGAACCTTTTCGGGAATCCCTTTTTTAAACAGCAGTCCCAAAAGACTGCCAAGTATTACAAGCACAAAATTTACGACCGCGCCGCTCAAAAGCACACGTCCGAGCGGAGTTGCCGCCGTGCTGTTTATAAATTCCATTTATTTCACCTCAAGTACACACTATTAATATATAACAAAATCGCCCGAATTGCAACAAAAATCGCCTAAGACGCAACAAATAATTTGCACACATAATCATGAAAGGCTAAGCTTGAAATTACAAAGTTACTGTTATCTGCTCCGAAATACCGCGGAGTAACGATGCAAGAAATGACAATTCCGATTAAGGGCAGCTACGGCGGAATGAGAGAGCTCGGGGGGGCAGAAGCCCTTTCTCTGTAGATTTTGATACCAACGCCAAGGCGTTAAGAGAACTTATTTACGGCGAAACAGAATAAAGGGAAAAATCAAAAAAAATTCAAGTAAACTCAGCAGTATAAATCCCCTTGTTTAACAAATAATAGAATTACGATTCAATAAAATAAGGGGATTAAAATATATGAAAGCCACAGGAATAGTTCGTAGAATAGACGACCTCGGAAGGGTTGTAATACCTAAAGAGATTCGCCGCACTATGCGTATTAGCGAGGGCGACCCGTTACAGATAATACTGACAAATGAAGATCTATTCTGCAAGGCAATGCTTAAATTGGGGGAGAGAATGGGACTCAAAAAATAATTAGGCCTGTAATATTTAGTGAGAGGGCTTAAATAAAATAATAAATAATTGACTGGGGGGTTTAATTCGGCTATAATATAATTGAAAGGACGGTGTTGGTATTGGATAGGAAAATTATAAACTACATAGTTGTATGTATAAACGAGTTTGCTGCAAGTAAAAACCTTACCGAGCAACAGGCTTATCGTTATCTGTATGCAAATAAGGGTATAGAATTTCTTACAGAAAATTACGATATAGAACACACGCTTTCTTTACAGGACGCCGTTAACGATTTGAGTATTGTATGCAGCAACAACGGAGGTATGGTACAATGATTTTGTATCACGGAACTAATTGTGTTGTAGATAAAATAGATCTTAATAAATGCCGCCCTTATAAGGATTTTGGAAGAGGTTTTTACCTTACCACAATTAAAGAACAGGCTGAAAAAATGGCACAGCGAGTATCGAAAATTTACGGTGGAAAACCTGTTGTCAATGTTTTTCGGTACGATTCCGTTGTTGATAAGGAAATTAATGTTAAGATCTTTGATGCTCCGACCGAAGAATGGGCAAGGTTTGTTATAAACAACAGAAACGGCGAAAAATCGGTAGGGGACAATAATTCAAACAATAAATACGATATTGTAATCGGTCCTGTTGCAAATGATGATTTGGCGCTGCTTTTCAGGCAGTTCAGTAACGGTATGATAGAAATTGATACGCTAATACGAGAAATGAAATATAAAAAGCTGACAGATCAGTATTCCTTTCATACGGAAAAAGCTTTGAGATTTTTGACAAAGGAAAGTGATTATAATGTCTAAGGCTAAGCAACTTATGGAGCTTGCAACGCAGGATATAATAGCGGAGCTTGTCTATGTTAAAAAAATCGGCATTGCCGATGCTATGAATATTTTTTACGGCTCGGAATTCTGTCAAAAGCTATACGATGAATCAACAGGGCTTTACTTAGAGGGAACAAAATATTTATACGGTCTTTTAGAGACTGAAATTGAAAACGGTAAATTAATTCAAAACGAAATTTAAATAAAGCGAATATCAAAAAACAGAAAAATATTAAAGAATGATTAAACTTAAAAATATGGGCTGTAAAAAAACAAATCGGGGTTTGTAGAGTTAAAATGATAGCAGTCATAGCCACCCAAGCCTTACGGGAGGTGGCAGCCGTAGGCTGACGGAGGGATATAATTTGGTTTCTATAGACCTAAATATCCCCCAGTCACGGCAAGCCGTGCCAGCCCCCTTTAGGCAAGGGGGCCTTTTTATACGCAAATCAAACTCCTCTACAAACCCCGATTTGTCTCTTAAAAAGCAAACAAGCTTTGCAAAGCCTTATTTTCGTGCTTTTGCCAAGCTTGTT
>CAMCIX010000012.1 GCA_945875045.1 uncultured Clostridia bacterium
TATTGGAATATACGCTGTCGTTTTGCATGTTCTGAATAATATGGATAAAGATCTTTTGCTCGTAGCAAAAGACGATGTTATGGGAAGAAAAATGCAAGACTTAAATCTACCCATCAGAAAAAGAGCGCCAAGGAAGGAGGAATAAACAATGCCTAAAAACGAAAAAATTATATATGTTTATGATAGTTTTACTTTTGATGAGCCGATACTGCTTGGCAAGCTTTATGTAGATATCAAAAAAGGCGGAGAAACTTATTCTTTTGAATATGACAAGGAATGGCTTAAATTCACGAACTATCCCGTTTCTATTGACCCCGATTTTATGGGATATGGCGGCAGAGAATATCCAAGTAGCGATTCTATTTTTGGCATGTTTGCAGACGCTTCTCCTGATCGCTGGGGACAAATTTTATTAAATAAAAGAGAACGCAAACTTGCCGATGGATCAAGTTATTTGGATCTTGTTTCTGTTATCAAATCAAACGGAGCAAACCCGACCGCAGATTTAATTGAATTATGGAAACGCATTGTATTTAATATGGCAGTTTCGAGCACTGATGATCATTTGAGAAATCATGCGTTCATCTTAAAGAAAAACGGATGGGTTTTATCTCCGCTTTACGATGTGAACCCTATGCCTTATGGCGATGAGTTGTCGTTGAATGTAAACGAAAATGATAACCGCATCTCCATTACTCTCGCCATTGAAACAGCTCATCGTTTTGGCATCAAAGAAGAGGATGCTGTAAAGATGGCTATGGAAATCACCGAAATAGTAAGAGATAATTGGGAAAAACTCGCAGTAAAGTATGGTATCTCGCGCGGTAAAATTGAAGATATGAGACCGGCATTTACTGCATGCTATGAATCAATATAGGTTTAAAAGGAATTAACCAGGGTGCCGGACTGTGTATATACACATCCTGCATAATTATGACTATGCCGAAAAACATAGTAAAAACCAATAACAAAATCGGAACTCAGTCGCATTTTCACCCAAGTCCCGATTTTTGATTTACATTGATTTAAAATACTTTTTCATAAGTGCGATATGCTTATCGGACATTTTGGCTATGGTATAGCCGTAGTTACAGTAAAATTCTATCAGCCATTGCTTTGCGATTATCTTCCCTGTCTGCACCTGTACCGACTTGAGCCAACCTCGGCGAAGCCACCTATCAACCGAGTTGTCGGTATAGCCTGTCACGGCGGTTATCTCGGAAGGTGTCAGTGCATCGGGTACATTTTCAAACTCTTTCCCGAGCCACTCTGCAAATTTTTCGGGAACTGTTTTAGGAAATCCGTACCCACTATAAGGCTGTGTTTTGGTTGGATGTTTTCCATACTTGGCAGAAGAAAATTCGGCATAGGGTGTCTGATATTTTTCGGGATGCTTTTCTGAATCCTCGATAAATTCTATAAGGTCGGTAAGCTTAACAGCATATTTCCTTGTTTTCTTTCCCGTGTTTTCACATTTAATAAAGCCATTGTTTAGCATCCAAGCGCATTTTCTTTTGCTGATATGTAATACGGTTCTTACCTGTTCGCCTGACAATACGGTCGGCAGACCTTCAAAGCTATTTATCATTTTCGGCACCTGCTCTTGAAAAATTACGGCCTGCTTCGTCCGATGTTTTTACAAGAAAATCTATCAAAGAATCCTTGCTCAATATATATCCGCCTTTGTAAATACAGGCTTCTAAACTTCCGTTTTTGATTGCCGAATATATTGTGTTTTTGCCTACCGGCGACCACTTTGCCGCCTTTTGCGGTGTGAGGATATCGGGACAGCGTTTTAACATTTTTTCAAATAGGGCTTTTTGTTTATCTGCGTTCATTTTTTCATACTCCTTTTAAATAGTCGCCCGAGAATTTAAAAGGATTTTATCGCATTTATCTCGCAGTTTTCTCGCAATTTTCTGCGAAAATGATGCAAATTTGCTTGAAATCGGCTAAATATCGGTGATATGGCGGGAAGTAACGGGATAAAAGAGCGGTCAACAGGAACATACTGTCAATTGCTCGAAATCATGATGCCCCTTGAGGGACGTGGGTTCGAATCCCACCGTCTCCGCCAAAGCCCCAAAGGCGTAAGTCTTTGGGGCTTACTTATTACTTCTTCACTTTTCACTCTTCACTAAAAGGTAAAATTTTTTCAAAAGGAAGCTTGCGGTATGAAATACAGAAACATAACAACGGCAAAGTTCATCTCACGCCGGAATCGCTTTGTGGCACTGGTTGAAATAAACGGCAGAACCGAAACCGTCCATGTGAAAAACACCGGCCGCTGTAAAGAGCTACTATTACCCAATAGCGATGTGATACTTGATAAATCGGACAACCCGAACCGTAAAACGCAATATGACTTGATTGCGGTGTACAAAACAAATCTCGGTTGGGTAAATATTGACAGTCAGGCACCCAATCAAGTTGTAAAGGAATGGCTTGAAAATAGTCCTGCTCCGTTTCAGGGTATGGAACTGATTAGACCGGAATACACCTTCGGAAAATCCCGTGTTGATTTTTATCTGGAGTGTCCCGGAAGGAAAATCTTAATGGAGGTCAAAGGCTGTACACTTGAAATTGACGGTATCGGCTATTTCCCTGATGCACCGACAGAGCGTGGCGTAAAGCACTTACGGGAGCTTAAGTCTGCGGCAGAGAACGGTTATGAGTGCTATATCGCTTTTGTCATCGCTATGCCTGATGTGAGACAGGTACTTCCGAATATGATTACTCATCCGGAATTCGGTAGAGCCTTAGCAGAAGCAACAGCGGCAGGCGTAAAAGTGTTGTATATGATATGTAATGTGAAACCGGACAGCTTATCCGTCACGGAATGTATAGAAGCATAGAAAGTGATGATTATTGTTATAAACCCCCCTGAAAATTTTCAATTTCAAGGAGTTTTATGTTTTTAATATGGAAATACAAAAAATGTTGACTCTCACGTTACGTAATAGTATATACTCATAATCAAGGGAGGAGATTTAATGAAACTGCACATAAGAGAATTTGCAAAGCTTGCGGGAGTGAGCGTGCGCACGCTGCACTTTTACGACGAAATTGGACTGCTGAAACCGTCCTCTGTTGACGAACAGAACGGATACCGTTATCATGACGAGTATTCACTGACGCGAATGCAGGAAATTTTGTTTTACCGTGAGCTTGTTTTTCCTCTGAAAGAAATCCGGATAATTTTATCCTCCCCCGACTATGACAAGCAAAATGCGCTAAAGGAGCAGAAGCAACTGCTTATCGCAAAAGAAGATGATTGAAGAATATTCGATTTTGTGATACAATAACAATAAATAACGTGTGAGGTTTTCGCTGAAAGAAGATTTTTATGAGGATAACAAGAATTGAAATTGAAAAATACAAATCAATAAAGGAACCAATCGAAATTAACTTCTATGACGATTTGCCGACCGTGTTGATTGGCAAAAACGGAAGCGGGAAAACCAATATTTTAGAGGCGCTTAATGCAATAACTGAAGCAAATAGCAATTATTTCGGGTTGAACAAAGAAATACCACTTAGCTACAAAGTGCTCATTTGTCTTTCCAAAGATGATATTACTCGACTTTTCCCCGGCAAAAATATTGATGAGAACAAATGCCGATTTATCGCATGCTCCGGGGAGAACTGCAAAATTGACAGAATTGAATCGGAATATTTAGTCCCGCTTTTGAATTCTGAAATTTGCGAAATTCATGACCTTGCGGGCGAGTTAAAGAAAGCTCTCGACGCATACATAAAACAACTCAACAAGATTGCGTATAACGAAAGTACCGATGTTCCCGTCCGTGGTTTTCAGATCACAGATTTTCGCAATTCAACGACCAATTTTGATATATTGAAATTTCAAGTTGGATTTGTTACTGAACAGGCTGAAAAACTGGCAGATTCACTGATGCATAACTTTGAAAGCAAAGAAAACTCCTTCAGATTTGGCTATATATATGATTATTTCAGTTTGAACGACACGAAAAAATTGTCTTTTCAACTCCGCTATTTAGAACCGGCTTTAGCTCCGTTTGAAGCAAGGTTTATCACCGTAAACAAAACGGCGATAAAGCGTGAAATCACAAGAATCAATAAGGCAACAAAAGCGTCCTGCGACAGAATCACATCATTGCTCAATGAAATTGATGAACGCAGCAAGCGTCTGAAAGAAGCATTAACCGGCGAACAACCGATATCAGACGATAACGGCTCATTTTATAAGTTCATTCGTGAGGTACAAAGGTGTGTCGGCAGCAAATGCTCATTTTTGCGAAACGAAAGCAGCGATGTCATATTCAGAAGCAATGAGAGAGAGCAGGAATACTATCGCGATAACAAGTCATTTATGGTTTTGCAGACCTATCTCAACAAGGTTTACAATGGAACTGATAAAGAAGACTTGCTGAAACAAATCCAAACCGAAAATAATTTTTCGCTGACCGATGCAGCTCTGCGCGAATTTGAAGAATATCTTAATTCCGACAAACCCGAATTTGAAGCAGGTATGTATGAACATATTTCAGTTGAACGCTCCGAAGGAAAAATTCCGACAATAGTTTTGCATGAAAAATCCGGCGAAACGGTTGCCCTGAATTCCACAAGCGCCGGCAGACGGTGGTATTTCACCTACTATTTTATGAAAAATACGCTTCATCCCGGAGATCTGTTTATTATTGACGAGCCTGCTGCTATGCTACATCCCATCGCTCAAAAAGAAGTAATGCGGGAACTGCTTGAACTTGAAAATAAAGAGATTAAAGTCATTTATTCCACTCATAGCCCCTATCTTGTCCCAAGCGATTGGAAAAGTGTACACTTTGTCACCATGGAAGATAACGGAACAGCAGTAACACAAGAAAACCATAATGACCTTTTGAAACAAGTTACCGGTGGCGATATTTTTAATCTACAAAAGCTTTTAGAAAAATACAAAAAATGCGGTTCCTACACAGCAGCTAATAATTGCTATAAAGCTTTGATGAAAAAATATGGCTCTATGGAGGATGCATCCTACAAGGTGCCTTTTACCTATAGCACTCTTGAATCATGGAAAAAGAAGAAGCGGGGTACTTCATTTGAAAATGTAATATCAATAGCAGGGGCGATTGGCATTTCGCCGGAAAAACTGCTTTAATTTGCGGGGGGGTACAACTGTACCCTCTGATTTTTTTATTTTTTGAATTATAATATGGGTACATCTTAGAAAAGGAGGTACTCAAAATGTCAAAGTATAAAACCAAAGATGTATGGAACCGTGTTTTCGGAGAAAAGCAGGAGGTGTACGATTACGCTGGAAGGCTAATGAAAAAATTAGCCTGCGGAAATCCGAATAGTTCTTATCACCCGACGCTCGATCACATCAGACCGCTTTCAAACGGCGGGTGCGATGTCCTCGAAAATATCATAATTTGCCATCGTGATACCAACGAGGAAAAAGCAGATCACTTTCCGCACTGGAAGGCAAACGGCGCATCTTTCCACGCCCGCAGGGTAAAAGGTTCCCGTGTGGCATACAAAATTATCGAAGATTAAGGAGGAACATCCATGAGCAAAAATTTCTTTGATTACGACGACGGCGACTATGCACATTCCATTTCCGACAATATGGCAATTGATTCAGACGGCAACATGATGATGCGAATGGGCGACAACATGGCTATGGACATGGACACCGGCGATCTTCACTTTATTTCATCTTGGCCTGACGATGAAGAGGACGACGATTAAAAGGAGCGATTGTATATGGCTTTAATACATTGCCCGAATTGCGGAAAACTTATTAGCGACATGGCAACACTATGCCCAAACTGTAACAGCCAAAACGGTGATCCATCTGCAAACGACGCAGTAACCTGTTCTGAATGCGGAAATAAGTACAGCAAAGAACAAAATTTCTGTCCGGCTTGCGGTTGTCCCAATAACTCAAATCTCCCAAAAAAGAAGAAGCATAAAGGTATTGTCATTGCAGCAATTATTCTAACTATCGTTTTAGCAATCGGATTGTTCGGTGCATTTGTGAGCAATAAAAGCAGCGCAACGGTTTATTATGACAATTTAGAAACCGTCACCTATAAAATGCTTGACGGTGCAGCAAAAGCAGAAACCGCAGGAAATCTTATCAAGAGTGTATGGTACAATGCAATTTATGAGGAAAGGGATGCAGAAACAGATAAATACACTTTAAAAAACGGCAAATTCGTTGATGATTTTAATGACGCCCTACTGGATTTTGTTTTGGCAGAGTCCTGTGCGTACATTTTTGTTTTTCCGTCCACTTGCAACGATGTGACCGTGTGCCTTATGGTGATTGTGCCACGCTCAAAATCAATGGCGTCCCATTTCAGTCCGCAGACCTCGCCACGACGCAAGCCGTAGAAAGCGGCGACTAAAACAGGAAGTTCCAGCTTTGTCCCTTTGACTACTTCAAATAAATGTTGCAGTTCTTCCGCATCAAGGAATACAGGCTGATAATCGTTCTTTTTCGGGCGGTCTACTTTCATTGCCACATTCTGCGTAACAAGGTCGGTTTTCATTGCGTATTTCAGCGCCTGATGAATAACAGCATGATAGTGAATAACCGAGTTTGGCTTGACCGTTTTCAGCTTTTCGGAATAGAATTGCTGAATGTGTCTTGCCTCCAAGCCCTGAAGCGTCACCGCTTTCTTTCGGAAATACGGCTCAATCACCGATTTTACCATTTGCTCGTAAGAGCTGAATGTGGTTGCCTTAACACGCACCTTGACGATTTCCAACCATTCAAGCAGGTAGTCTGCAAACGGCATATCGGAAGCAAGCTCGCCGACTTCCTGCGGCGGCACGAATTCACTTCTGATTCGTGCAAGTTCGGCTTCGGCTTTGCGCTTGTTGCCCTTTTCGGGCAGTCCCGTGGAAAAGTATTTCACACGGCGTTTTCCGTTGTTGTTATAGTAGCTTAGCACTACATAATAAAAACCTTTTTTAACTTGTAGGTGTCCTGATACCATTATTTTTAACTCCTTTCATTATACATCACAGGAAAGACCTACACCGACAAGCTTATTATAGCTTGCCGGCATAGTTCTTTCCATTCTGCAAAAGTCACTCGCTATACACTTTGGTTCGAATTAACGGGCGTCTCTGCTGCGTTCTCGTTGGCGTTTCAAAAGCTCCAATCCTTTTAGAATATCTCGCTTGATTTGCTCATCGCTGTAATTTTGCGGAAAGTATTTGCGAAGCTCATCACGAGGCAGCTTGATTTGTTCCTTTTGATTTGGTTTTTCTTCCGACAAAATAGCGTAAATAGCGTCGGCGGTAAGCAAGCCGTCCTGTGACATTTTCTTCAGTCTGATACTCTGTGCGTGTGACGGCGTGCAGTCATTCATATTGATTGCGTCAAGCAAAGTGAGCTGTTCATCACGGTCAAGGTAGGAGATTTCTACCGCAGGGTTGAAAGCGATTTTATTATCATCTACCATTGAAAGCAGTTCGGGAATTAAGTAAGTTATGTTCATCTTCGCTGTTTATTGATCATCGCAATGAAATAGTGGTTGGTAACTTTTCGGTTTTTGAAGATATGGATTTGTCAGAAACCGAAGCCGAAATGCTCCAAAGGTATAGAGAAGCCTATGATATCTTGGGTGAAGAACTTGCTTTTGAGTGTGTTACTTCAACTGAAAATGTGATTCCGATAATTGAAATGTTTGTAGATTATCAAAGTCGCATCAAAAAACATATTGAGATTTGGAGAATGGCAAACGCTCTTCCAAACACACGCAAGAACAATAAGGCGTTAGGGTACATCAATGCTTTTACTTTGGATGAAAATGAGCGGTCTGTTTTGAAAGGTCTGTGTGAGTCTGAAGAAACATCCTTGCTTTCGATGGCAGAAACCGATAAGGTCGATGATCTCTCAACATACATTTTATTAAAGAAATTTTTTAAGTGGTGTGCATTTGATTTGGAAAAAGAAGTCAATGAATTGTTTGACAATTTATATTCCAATGAGCGAGTCCGCAAGGTTGTACAGTTAAGAGCAAGAAAAGAAACATTAGAGCAGATTGGCGGAACCCTTAGTGTTACAAGAGAAAGGGTTAGACAAATAGAAGCTAAAGCAAAAAAGCTGTTCTCTCGTCTCTATACACTCTACATTATACAGATTCGTATTGCTCCGCACATCGTACTTTAGTGCAAATTTTTCAGCTCCAAAGAAAAAAGTGCCGCCCTTTCAGGTAGCACTTGCTATGTAAATTTTGATTATTTATTGTTTATTACCAAGCCGCTTTCTCTTGCTCGGACAGCAAGCTCGGTGCGGTTTCTGAACCCTGTTTTTTCCCTCATACTCTGAATATGACTTTTTACTGTCCTCAAAGACATAAACAATTTTTCCGCAATAGCGGCGTCCGACTCACCTGCGACCAATTCCCGAAGAACCTCAAGCTCACGGTCTGTAAGGTTTTCGCTGAAGGTGTCTCCCAGTTTAAGGGACGGGGTGGATTCGGGGAAAACCGTTTCTCCCGCCATTGTCCGATCCAAAACGGACAGGATTTGCTCTGCTTCGGAACTCTTATACCAAAAGCTGTCCACACCGACTTCGTGCGCCCTTTCAATAAAACTGCACTCAGGCTGACTGGTAATAATAATTATCTTTGTGTCAGGAAAGCTCTTTTTGATTTTTTCGGCGGCGTCCAAGCCGCTTGCGTTCATAGCCGTACAGACATCCATCAAAATGACATCCACTTTATTGGTACGACAGCAGAACTCAGCCAACGCCGCACTTTCTACGGACTGAATATGGTTATACTTTTCGCTGGCGTTTATGTATATTTCAAGAAGCTGTCTTGCCATAGGATCATCTTCAACAATCAGAACATTTATCACAGGATGTCACCTCTTTTCTTCAGTACGGTTAGTTTGAGAACAAATTCCGGCTGGTACAACACTTCCATTGACCCTCCGATTTGTTCTGTTTTTAGCCTGAGAGAGCCAAGACCGCCGCCCTCAACCGGTTTTTTGTGCGGCTTACTGCCGTCATTCGTAAACCAAACGGAATATGCTGTATTATCTTCCGAGAACGCAATACGCAGCGTTTTTGCATCGGCGTGCCGTACTGCATTGGTGAGCGCTTCTGTGGCGGCTTCAAAAAACAGTCGATTCGCATCCTCCTGCTTTGGCATCTGTCCGGTGATAAGCACTTCAATTCCGGCAGAGTGTGCAGCCTTCATAAGCATATCCAAAGGCTCGTCATTCTTCGGGCTTTCCGATTCCAAGCGAAGCATCGCTATATTACGCTTCAAAACATTAAGCAATTCTTGAGTATTTTCACTCTCACCCTGTAAATAGCGGCGTGTCAAAAGCAATGCCTGCCCAAGCTCTCTGTGAATACGGGCTTTTGTTTCCAGACGCTCTTTTTCGCGCGTCAGCTCATCTACATTTTCGCCGTATTTACGCAGACGTTCATTCATAACAGAAAGCTCTGCGTTCTTTTCTTTCAGTTCTTCCGTCAGCTTGTTCAGCCTTGTTGTTTCCGCTGCCGTGAGCTGGGTAATACCGCCTAACACCTCACGGGCGAAAGTCCACACCGTCTGATCGGGCAAACGGAAGGTTGGGTTTTCACCCAGAGTCAGCCTTGTTACATCTGATTGTATTTCTCCGTCATTCAGGTTGTCCCAAAACGCATTGGCGTTCTGTAAATCTCTGCCGAATATTGTGTGGCTCAAATTGTTCATTCGGTGATTGATAAGCATCACCATACCGTTTTTGTAAGCAAAGCAAAGACCTGTGTTAAGCCAATCAAGACTTTCCTTTACCGACGAGCGAGTGATGGCGTTCTTTTCAAAATTTCTTTCCTTAATCACAATCGTCAAAAGTGTAGCAATGACAGCAAGCAGCAGTAAAATCGGAATTATTACCGGCAATGCTGTAACGCTCTCAATAATCGGAGTTATATGCCAAGACGGATGAGCCGATTTTACCTGAGCTGCAAACAAAATCAGCATTGCTCCGCTGAGCAAAAAGCAAAGGGAAATAAGCAGCTTCGGCATCAGCTTTTTCCTGCTGAAAACACGAGGCAACAGGCAGACGCTGGAACAAACCGCAACAAAGGTTACGACAAGAAAGAATGACTTTACTGCATAATGCAAATCACAAAAGCCTATCATCTGCCGTCACCTCCCTTGGAAAGAAGCAAAGTAACGGTTACATCCTCATCCTGAATGTCCCATTCAAACGTTCCGCAAGGGATAGACAACTCCGACAATGTATGCTCGGCAATGTCTTGACTACATCCTATCTGCAACCGCATTTTTATGAAGCCGTCTTTGCAGTCAAGATGTATCAGCATAGCGGTCGCGTCGTCAAGCAGTCTTTCGACGATATATTCATAAAAATCGAAAGCAACGACTGCGTGTTCCAACTTAAGTTCTCCGTCGCATTTACTGTCAAATGATGTGAAAACATCCCCAAGCCGCAAATTGTCAAGGGACTCTCTGATGCAGTATTCAAGCTCTATCGCAGGGATAATATTGCCTTCCTCTCCCAGCATCAGGAGATTGCCACGCCTTTTGATATACGCACAAATCACGGATACCTTTGCAATCGTTCTTTTCGTTTGCTTTGGATCGCTCTGGGCAAGTTTCAATAGTTCCTCTGCTTTTGCAAGCTGAACTGCAACTTCCTTGGCAATCCGGTCATACAAACGGCTCTTTTCCTCCGTTCTGGCACGGTCTTCCTTCAGCTCCAGCTCGGCTTTCAACAATTCGTTCTTTTCTCCGAGCCTTTCCTGCGTATCACGGAGTTCTTCTATCAGGTCGTTAATCTGTTTTACATCGTCCTGCCAAAGAACATGACCGCCGGTAATTGCTTTGCTGTGCAGTATGGTATCTCCCAAGTCAACAGGTTCGGCTTCGGCACTTCTCATTACATCCTCGGTCAGTGGTGCCAATGTGCCTGAAACCATACAGGGCTGATAATCGGCGTCAACAATCTGTGCGGATACCGTTGAACTGCGGAACAGTTCGTAATAATTTGTATTAGACGGGATAAGACCGCTTTGGATTGCGCTTTCCAAAAGGGCAATAATCATTATGCAGTCAATCGCCGCCAAATCACCGCCGACAATATGCATACAATACATAATCCAAAGGATTATGGAAATACCCAAAATGACTGCGGGGAGCTTTTGAAAGTGCTTGCTTCCGGGTACACGGCTCTTTTTGATCAGCATGACCACAAAATATATGCCCAAGAGGATAAACCAAGCCATCGTAATATAATACAGAATATAGTATATGCAATCCGACTCGCAGTTTTCAAGTCCATTCGGGAATGAAAAAACAAGCTGATGAAGATCGTTTGTAAAAACCGCTGTTACAAGAAATGTCGCAGGTATGTACATATATTTCAAGCTATTTGGCGTTTTATAGTTTTCCGCTTTTCCGATATGGTCAATAATGAACACACCCAAAAGAGGGACAAACACCATAGGAACATAATAGGAATACCATAGGTAACGCCCTAAATGTGTTCCGTTTTGGGCAATAAACTCCCATTTGCAGGTTCTCAAAATAAGCCAAAATGCCAGCAGTATGCCAACCGCTATGAGATAATGTCGCACCTATTTATTGATAATTCTTGTTCTGACAGACGAACACCACGCAATGACAAGGGAAATTTGAATAACGCTTCGTATCATTACCAAAAGCATTTTAAGAATTGGGTTATCAACTTCAGTATGGAACGCACGGGAATAATATGCGATTACAAGCAAAATAGCGACACCAATTGTGTATAGTATCGTCTTTTTGTTCGTTTTTTCCATTGCGTTCACCTCGCTTTTTCTTAAAAAATGCACTGCATTTCCGCACAAATTTTGTGCGGATGCAAAAATCCATTTTGTATTATATCATATTTTCCGACGAATTTCAATCCGTCCCTTGTATTGGGAATTGATTTTTTCAGCGTGACATGGTATACTATTTTTAAGAACAAAACATTCGGTTCTCGTAATATATCAACAAATAAATTCAAGGGGCAAATAATGAATAACGCATTTAAAAAGGAAGCCGCGTCGGTATTTAGATACTTTGAAAAAATATGTGCAATCCCGCACGGCTCAGGCAATATGGAACCGCTAAGCGATTATTGCCTTAGGTTTGCAAGGGAAAATGATTTACGGGTAATTCGCGACAGGGCAAATAATGTTGTAATTTATAAGCCCGGTACAAAGGGGTACGAAAACGCCGAGCCGATTATTCTGCAGGGACATCTTGATATGGTGTGCCAGAAAAAGGAAGACGCAAAAATCGACTTTGCAACCAACGGTATTGAGACCTATACAGACGGTGATTTCATTAAGGCAAAGGGCACAACCTTAGGCGCAGACGACGGCATTGCCGTATCGATGATTATGGCGGTGCTCGCAAGTCGGGATTTGCCGCATCCACCGATTGAGGCGGTTTTTACAACCGACGAGGAAATCGGAATGATCGGAGCTAAGGAACTGGACTGTTCTGTTTTAAAGGGCAGAAAAATGATTAACCTCGATTCGGAAGAGGCGGGTATTTTAACCGTGTCCTGTGCGGGCGGAAGTGATTTTAAGCTTTTTTTACCAATCGACAAAACGGTTGTACACGGCACAAAAATATGCTTGGAGATTACCGATTTAAAGGGCGGACATTCGGGCGTTGACATAGATAAGCACCGCATAAACGCGTATGTTTTGGCGGGAAGAATTTTGAATTTCGCTAAAAAAACGGCAGACTATCATATCA
>CAMCIX010000013.1 GCA_945875045.1 uncultured Clostridia bacterium
ATCAAAGGTCACATTTTGATATAGTTTTGACAAGTCATAAATATGTCTTGAGTGTAGTGAATATTAACTTCAAAGGTTCTTCTGCTTTTTTGACTCCCTGCCGCAGAAACAGCAGCCATTTGACACGGAAATTTGAGTCAACAATAATTAAAAAATGAAATCTGCCGTGTCGGTTTTTCCTTTTTTCTTTACTTCGTTTTAACTATATTTATTCGTAGCTTACGAAGCTCCAACAATTTAAAACGCTCCTTCATAACTCCTCCAATCGCCGATTTTTAGCGTATTGGAGGGAATATTTGAACCTCTAATTGAGGATACAAAGCATAAAATAAGGCAAAAAGATAACAAAAAAGCACCTACCACGAAGGTTAAGTGCTAACTTGCATTCCTTTTGCCTTTGCCCTATACGCAGGAACAAATCACAACAAACAAGCGCAATTAACCCTTTTGGAACACTGCTATTTTCGTTATCTTTTGAACTCTCTCCTGCTTCATTTTAAATAGGTCATTATCAGTTTAACACTCTGTTTTCAAGGTGTCAATAGATTAGGCCGATGTGTTGTTTGACAAACGATAGCACTATATTTTTACTTGGAAATATTCAGAAAATCCCATACCGTACAACCAAAATATTCTGCAATTTCAAATAACGATTCAAAAGACGGATCAATTCTTCGGTTGACAACATCATAGATATATCCAGGCGATTTTCCGATTTCAACACTTAATGTGCGATAGGACATTTTGCGTTCCGCCAAGATTTCGTCCAATTTTTCCTGAAACGAGTACCAATAATATTCATACTTTTTTCTGTCCAACATAATAAAACCTCTTTTACATAAAAATAAGAGCCGCTCAACTGCGACTCTTTGATAAAATTGTAAAAAAGGTGTTATTTGCATTTCAAGAAAACTTAAACGGAGGAGCAAAAAACATAAAAATCAGCGAATATTTGCTCTACCAAAACACTTTTTTGAGCAAATAGAAAAACACAGCCCTTTTTCGTTTTTTAGGTTCGGTCAAAATATTCTTGGCGATACAATTTTCAATTAAATAATTGAAAATTTTTATTTCCGCCCAAGGTTCTCAAATAATCTAATGGTGTAATGAAAATACCTACATTTTATGCTTATCCTGACGCACCTCTCCCGAGCGGTAGGCGCTTATCAGCTCTTTCAGGTCGCTGATTGTCTCTTTTATTTTGGCGCCGTTATCGGTGTCGCCTACAAGGATTCTTTTTTTACAAACTTCCGAAGCGACCCTGTGGGTCTGCATATCGACGCCGCTTCTTATCGCCTCGCCCACCGATTGAAAGGGCTCGTGGGCGGTAAGCATAAGCCCGTAGGAATTGTAAATAAGGGTATAACCCGCTATACCTGTGACCTTGTGATAGGGACTCGCAAAGCCGCCGTCTATGATAATGACCTTTCCGCCGCATTTTACGGGGGTTTCACCCTCGATGTGATGTATTGGCACGTGACCGTTTATAATATGTCGGTTTTCGCCCTTGACGCCGAACTCGGCAAATATTTTTTCGGCTGTCTCTTCCCTGTTTATAAGCTTATAATAAACATCCTTTGTCTCGGTATGGGTGCTTTCGTCCGATATAAAATACCTCTCAAAGGTGGTCATCTTATCCCTGCCGTAAAGCGGGGAATCGGCTCCGTTCCACAAAAACCAGAGTATATCCCTGCCGTTTTTGCGGTCCGCCTCGTTTACCGATAAAAATGCCTTTCGCGCACAGCTTTCAAGACTGTCGTACAAAGCCTTTCCGCTAAGCGGTTTTCCGAAAATGTTAATTTTCTTGAACTCGCCGCTCTCAGTCATCGGAATACAGCCGTGGAAGAGTATATTGCCGTTGGTGACCTTATAAAGACTGCCCTTATTGAGTAGAAGATTAATATGCTTTTTAAGCTTTTCACAGCTTACAAAGGCGTAGCGGAGCTTTCTTACAACCTCCTTTTCCTCCTCGGTAAGCTCATAGGGGGAATCGGGGTTGACGGTCGGGAAATTGCTGTCGCAAAGCTGATAGCTTTTGCCGTAAAGCTCGATTGTACCGTTTTCAAAATCAATTCTGTGCAACAGTCTTCTATGCCCCATATTGTATTCGGGATGCTCGCTTATAAGCTGACCCTCCAGCTTAAACTGAATAACAGAAATCGCCTTGTGCGCCTTCATTTCAAGTCCTATTTCGGAGTCATCGCTGTTTTTGCTCCTTATTTTAAACTGCTTGCAGGGGTCGTCCCTGTATGTCTTCATTGCGAAGAAGAAAAGGGGCAAAATGCTTATGCCGTAGCCGTTTTCGAGCACCGAAACGTTATCGTACAAAAGGCTTGTGCGGACAATGTTTGCAATGCAGGCGGTCTGCCCCGCGGAAGCCCCCATCCACAGCACGTCGTGATTACCCCACTGAATATCAAGTGAGTGATACTCGCAAAGCCTATCCATAACGAAGTGCGAACCCGAGCCGCGGTCATAAATATCGCCGATAATATGAAGACGGTCGATAACAAGACGCTGAATAAGCTTTGACATTTCCTCGATAAACTTGTCGGCATAGCCTATTTCAATGATTGTGTTTATAATCTCCTCATAATAGGCGGCTTTGTTCAAAACCTCTTTTTTCTCGGTTATAAGCTCCTCGATTACATACTTAAAGCTGTCGGGCAGAGCCTTGCGGACCTTAGAGCGGGTGTATTTTGAGGAGACAGTTCGGCAGACCGAAACCAGCCTGTAAAGGGCAGTTTTATACCATTCATAGGTGTTACGGCTTTCGGATTTTATATATTCGAGCTTTTCTATAGGATAATAGATAAGAGAGGCTAACTCCCTTTTGTCCTCAAGGGAAAGCTCATCGCCGAAAACGTCGTCAATCTTTTTTATGATCGCCCCGGAGCCGTTTCTCAGCACGTGGGAAAACGCTTTATATTCGCCGTGAATGTCGGACAGAAAATGCTCGGTTCCTTTGGGCAGATTGAGAATAGACTGGAGATTTATAATTTCGGTGGCGGCGCTATCTATCGTGGGATACTGCTTTGAAAGACATTCTAAAAATCTTTTTTTCTCTTTATTCATAGCGTTATTTATTGTATATTTCCTTATTAAGCGTGCCTTCCTTATGACTGATTATAACATTTGTTGCGGCGTCGCCGATTACGTTGAGGGTTATTACCGCCATTCCCGGCAGATAGTTCATCGCAAGCACAAGGGAATAGCCTATCATACAAAGCTCGCTGTTAAGTCCAAGCCCCATCATAACCACATATACCATAGTGGTTCCCGCTACGGGGATTGCGGGGGTTCCGACCGCCGTACAGATAGAGAGGAACGCCGTTAAAACAAGGGTCATAGGGGTTATCTCTACCCCAGCCGCGGTAGCTATAAATGTTATGGCTATCATATGCATAGCGGTGGTGCCGTTCATATTAATAGTCATTCCCGTGGGCAGTACAAAACTGCTTACCTCCTCAGAACATCCAAGTTCGTTTATGCAGGTTTTGGTATTAAGGGGGAGCGTTGCGGCAGAGGAATTCGTCGCCGCGGCGAAAAGACCTATTTTAGCGGTTTTCTTAAGGAATTTAAAGGGATTAAGACCGGTAGTAATAAATACGCCTATCGGATAAATTGTGAATACCAGCACAAGACAGATTACGATTGTCGAGGCTATCCACACCAAGGTCGGAGAAATATATTCATAGCCGTAAACCGCAAGCGCTCTTGTAATCATACAGAAGATTGCTATGGGCGCGATTTTATTGATAAGAAAATCAAGGAACATCTGTACAATATCGTTAAGGTTCTGAATCACACTTTTAATCGGGTTTGCCTTTTCGCCCATTCTTGTAATACAAAGCCCTAAGACAATCGCGATTACCACAACCGACAGAATTGTAGTGTTGGTGGACATTGCGCTTATTATATTTGAGGGAACGGCATTTACAACCGTAACCAAAGGATTATAACCCTCCATTGTCACGATTTCCTGCGCCTGTTCGGTGGGAAGATTCACATTGAACCAACCCATAGACTTTACAAAGTACGCTCCCGCTCCCGCAAGGGCGGCGGCGACAACGTAGAAGCTGAAATAGGTTATAAAGGTTTTGCCCGCAATTTTTCCAAGCCTTTTCGGGTCGGCAAGACTGCACAGTGCAAGGGAAAGTGAACAAATAACCAATGGTACTATCATCATTTGAAGCCCGCGCATAAACAGCTGACCGATAATGTAAAACAGTCCTATTCCCTGTATGCTCTTGGCGGCAGTTATATCATGGAAGAGGATTGCGTCAATCACATTCCATACTCCCTCGCCGGAGGTTCCCTTAAGCTGACTTTTTAAAAGCAGGCACAAAAATCCCACCGCAAAGCCTGCCGCAACGGCAATTATCATTTTTTTAACTATTGACGCTTTTTTAACTTGTGATGACATAATCACATCTCCTTTAAAATGATTTTGAACAAACAAAAAAGCTCCCGATTCTACAATCAAGAGCTTTAGACATTAAATGAAATTGTAATTAAAAGCGATTTCGGTATCACTCATATATCAGACGGATATTCTTACGGTTGCAAAATTCTACCCAGCTGTCATCGGGCTTTTCATCGGTAATTATGCAATCGACCGTATCCCAATCGAGGAAGGTAACAAAGGCGGTCTGATCGAATTTTGAATGATCCGCCAGCACGACAACCCGTGCCGCGCGGCTTGACATCTCCGCTTTTAAATTTGCCTCGCTCTCCGATGAGTCCGATACTCCGTTTGCAGTATTAAGCCCTTTACAGCCAAGCAACGCAATATCAACATTATATTTGCGAATACTTTCCTTTGCAAGAATACCGTAGAAGGAGCGAGTTCTTTCATTATAAATTCCTCCGGTTGAAACGAGCGTAATATTCGTATCATCCAGCTCCTGAAAAATTTGAGCGGAAAAGCTGATAACGGTTATATTCTTACCGTCCTTTAACAGCTTTATCGCCTCGATTGCCGTGGTGCTGTTATCTACCATAACAGTTTTTGCCTGACCAAATTCACGGGAAAACAGCTCGGCAATCCTTTGCTTGCTTTCAAGATTAATTGCCCTTCGCTTTGAAAAGTGAATCTGGTCGCTTTGGGAAACGGTGTTAAGCATAGCGCCGCCGTAGGTACGGGTAACAACACCGTCGTTTTTAAGCTTTTCGAGATCTCTGCGAATCGTCTCCTCGGTAACATTGTAGAGACGGCTCAGCTCCGATACAAACACCTCACCTTCTGCTTCAACCTTTTGTTTAATTTGATCTATTCGCTTTGCCATGGGTTTGCGCCTTCTTCTCCTGTCTGCATTATATCATAATTACAAGCAAAAAGTAAAGTATTTTTGTATCAATTCGATAAATTATTTATCGATAGCCTCCACCATATCCCGCATTGCCGCAACGTCTGACGGATCAAGCTCAATTTCGGCGGATTTAACATTTTCCGCAATTTGACCGACGGTTGTAGAGCCGCTTAGGAGGTTAATAAAGTCACCCTGAGCCAATATCCAGGCAAGGGCTAAATTTGCGATAGTGCAGTTATACTTCTCGCAAAGAGGCTTCCATTCCTCCATAACGTCCATTGCCGCCTGCATATTTTCAGGCTGGAACCACTTTTTGGGTATCTGCGCTCCGACAGGCTTGTAATCTCTCGGAAGTGTACCCGAAAGCAGACCCATTTCAAGGGGCGAATATGCCTGAATTGTCACGCCGTTTTCGCGGCAGCAGGGGATTATCTCGTCCTCTATCGCACGGTCAAGTATAGAATACTTAGCCTGAACAATATCAAGCTCGCCGTATTTAATATACTCCTTAATTTGGTTAATGTCAACATTTGCTGCGCCGATTGCCCTGATTTTTCCCTTTGCCTTAAGCTCGTTTAAAACCTCCATCGTTTTGCGAATAGGCACATAGTACTCACTGCCCTCTACCGACTGCCAATGGGTCATATATACGTCCACATAGTCTGTACCCATTCTTTCAAGGGATTCCTCGATTTCTTTTTTGACCGATTCGCTGTTGAGGTTTTTATAAAGCTGAATACCGTTAACCTTGTTGAAAAGGTCGCCCTTCATTTCCTGATCCCAGACAACGCCGCACTTGGTAATAATAACAACGTCCTCACGGTTCATTTTTTCGAGCGCCTTGCCCAAAATTTTCTCGCTGTTGCCGAAGTTGTAGCCGGGGGCGGTATCTATAAGATTAACGCCGAGCCTGGGAGCCTCGCGGATTGTATCCACAACAACCTGAAGGTCGTGGTCGCCGCCCCAGGCGGAGCCTCCGCCTATCGACCAGGTTCCCAGTCCCATTCTTGAAATATCAATGCCTGTTTTGCCAAGCTTCATAGTCTTCATCGCAAGTCATCCTTTCAAATAATTTCGGAATTACAATATATAATCCTCTTTGTATTTTTTAAGCATTTGCTCGACCATTTCCTTGTTCTGTACCCCTGCTGTCGCACCCGAGTACTGAACCGAGATAGCGGCTGTGCAGTTGGCGTAAATCGCACATTCGTGAATATCCTTGCCCTGCAATATTCCCGCTATAAAGCCCGAGGCGAAATTATCCCCAGCGCCTATTGTATCTATAGCGGTTATTCCCTTGCAGGCGGGAACAATCATAGCGCCCGCTTCGTTGCGGATATAACAGCCCCGCTTGCCTATCTTCATAACAACGTTTTTAACGCCGCACTCAAAAAGCTTGTCGGCTACCTTTGATTCTTCGGTCTCGCCCGTCATAAGGCATGCCTCGTCGAAGTTAGGGAAGAAGTAATCTACATAGCTTAAGGCTTCTCTTATATCGTCAAGGGTTTCTCCGAGGCGGGGCTTGATCATATCCGCCGTGATAAGCATACCCTCTGCCTTTGCCGCCTTGAAGATTTTAACAAGGGCTTTTCCGTCAAGCAAGGGGCAGTTGAAAATACTTGCAAGGGAAAGAATTTTAGCCTGTTTCATCTTTTCGAAATCAACATGCTCAATGTTTTCTTTCCAGAGACTGCCGTTGCGGTTTGTAATAAAGGTCCTTTCTCCGTCCTCTGTCACAAGTCCGATATTCATAGAGGTATCAATATTCGGGTCGATTTTTATGCCCTCGGTATCGATATTATCCTTCTTGCAGGAACGAAGAATAAACTGTCCCGCCGCGTCGTCGCCTATGCAGGCGATTATGCCTGTTTTAAAGCCGAGACGGCTTATAATCGTCGCCTCGTTCATAGCGTCTCCGCCCACCGTCATGGCAATTCTGTCAACAGGATAGGATTCAATATCAAAAATATCCCTTGATACGGGGCGCAGCGGAATATCAACCACCGCCGCACCCAAACAAATCACGTCAAGTTTTTTATTATTCATCTGCTCTACCTTCATCTCCGAAGAGCCGTATCTTATACATAGCACGTTCCTTAACAGCCTTTCTTACCTCACGCTCAACCGCCAAGAAGGGTTCGTCCTTGTGAGCGTTAATAGCCTCCATAGCCGCCTGACACAGCTCGGTGTGAATATTTATCTTTGCAATGCCTAAGGAAATAGCCTTTTTAATATCCTCGTCGCCTATTCCCGAAGCGCCGTGAAGCACCAGAGGAACGTCAACCTCTTTTGCCACCGCCTCAAGAACATCAAAAGCAAGCTTTGGTTCGGAGGAATATACGCCGTGAACGTTGCCGATTGCAACCGCAAGGGAGTCACAGCCGGTTCTCTCAACAAATTCCTTTGCCTTTGAGGGATCGGTGTACTGATAGTCCGAGAGAGCCTCCTCGTATACTGTTTCGTTGCCTACATGACCTAACTCAGCCTCAACGGGGATATTGTAGGCGTGGAAGTAATCAACGCATCTCTTAATTTCCGCAACGTTTTCTTCATAGGGAAGGGCAGACGCGTCACGCATTACCGAATTCATACAGTGATTAACCGCGTTCTGAAGAATCGTCATATTTCTGCCGTGGTCCCAATGTAGGATAACGGGAACGCTTGCCTTTTTAGCCATAGATTCCATCATATAGCAGTAGTCCTCAAATACGGTATTGCCCGTAAAGCCTGTGCCGAAGGAAATAATAATCGGTGCACGAAGCTCCTCCGCCGCGTCGATAACGCCCATAAGCATTTCGGCATTCCATACATTGAAGTGAGGAATCGCATAATGACCCTCGGACGCCTTTTTCTCCCAATATCTGATATCTGATACCATATTAATCACCTTTACTCCTTTAAATTTCGGTTTATATTATTTATTCGGCAACCTTTACTACGCCCTTTATCATATCTGCCTTTTTAACAGGGTCAATAGCGTCTGAGAACGCCTGTTGAACGTCCTTGTAATCGTAAATATGGGTCACCATATCCTTTACATTAAACTTGCCCGAGGAAATAGCCTCTATTGTCTGCGGGAAGTTGTTGCAGTAACGGAATGAGGTCTGAATTGTAACCTCGCGGTTGATTTTTAAGAAATCAATCGGAACGGGCTTTGAATGTGTGCCGACCATCATAATCTTTCCGCCGCGGGCGACAATCTGTACCGCCTGCTGTGCGGTAAAGGCAGAGCCTGCCGCCTCAAATACCAGGTCAACGCCGTGGTCGCCGTAAAGCTCGGGCGAACGGACAAGGGCTACGGTATCCTCTTCCTTGCCGTTTATAACCCTACTTGCACCAAGCTTCAAAGCAAGGTCAAGGCGCTTTTGCATAATATCAACAACCGTAATGTCGGTAGCACCAAGGCTCTTGCAAGCTTGAAGCACCATAAGACCGATTGTTCCCGCACCGAGGATTACTATACTCTTGCCCAGTTGTGCGCCGCCCAAAATAGCCGCATGCATACCTACCGCCGCAGGCTCTACAAGCGCCGCTTCCATAGTCGTCATATTTTCGGGAACGTGGTAGGTCCACTCCTCGGGATGGGTCATATACTCTGTAAGCGCGCCCTTGTAGTTGGGCTGGGTCGCCATAAAGTCAACGCCCGGACAAATGTTGTATCTGCCTGTGCGGCAATATTCGCAGGTACTGTCGGGTACGCCGGGTTCAATTAAAACCTTGTCGCCAACCTTAAACCTTGTAACCTTTGAGCCGATTTTTACAACCTCGCCCGCAACCTCGTGACCGAGACCTATTTTCTGGTTAGGATCCTTAGGGGGAATAAAGGGACCAAACTCAAAGCCGTGTATATCCGAGCCGCACATACCCACAAACTCAACCTTCATAAGGATTTCGTTTTCCTTGGGCTCGGGAACGGGACATTCTTTAATCTCAAAATGCTTAGGTGTTACCAAAATCGCTTCGGAATTTTTCATAAATATACCTCCCTGTTTGTTTTCCTGCGTCGGGGTTGCCGACGCAGGATATAAATTCAATTAATCAATGTTGCCGATATCCTCAACCGATTCGCCTCTGGTCTCAACGCCGAGGAATATAATGCTTATAGCAATTATAACCGCTACTATACCGATAAGGATAAACACGCTGCCGGGGCCAATGCTTGCCGCCGCCCAGGTTACTAAGAACGGGAAGAAGATATTGCTGACTCTGCCCATTGCGTTGCTGAAGCCCGAGCCCGAAAGCTTTGCGGAGGTCGGCCACATCTCGGGTACATATACCGCCGAGGCATAGCAAACGTACATATAAATAACCGTGTTAAGTAAGAAGGTCATTACGATAAGACCTGTTATGCCAAGAGAGGGAGCGAGAACACCCGTTGCAATTCCGAGACCCGCCATCAATGCGAGAAGAAGTACGCCCATTACCCTGCGGGGGAGCTTATCCATAATAAGCGAGGCGATAAAGATTCCAAACGGGGCGCCGAACAGACCGAACATTGTCATAAACTGCGAGGTAGAGGTGTCAAAGCCTAAATCCTTAAGCATTGAGGGCATCCAGTTCATAAGTGTGTACTGAATTGTGTTCATACCGATAAGTACAAGAGAGCCAACGATTGTGCGCTTTAAGAGCTTGCCTTTAAAGAGAGCGCTGTAGGGAAGCTTTTTAACGGGCTTCGGCTCTTTAACCTCAATCGGAGGAAGCGGCTTGCCGGTGGATTTTTCGATTTCCTTTTCAATTTTAGTCATTATAGCGTCTGCTTCATCAAGTCTGCCCTGTGATTCAAGCCATCTCGGAGACTCGGGGAACTTTTTAAGAATGAAGATGCAGGCGATTATTGAAAGGATGGACGGAATCATAAACTGGATTCTCCAGTTAAGGGCAAAGCTAACGCCGGTAGACACTATAAGAAGCGCTATACCGTTGCATATCGGGTGAGCCCAGTTACCTATAAAGGAGGTGCGGCTTGACCATGTACCGCGGTTTTTGCCGGGAACATATTCTGTGAATCCCGCAAAGAGAACTACTAAGAGTGCGCCGAGACCGAAGCCCTGTAAAAGTCTGAATACATAAAGTACATAGATGTTGGGCGAAAGAGCTCCGCCTATCATTGCGATAATGTGGATTGCTTCATACAGCAAAATACTCTTTTTTCTGCCGATTTTATCGCCGATAGGTCCGCCTATAAGTGCGCCGAAAAGCTGACCCGCCGTGTAAACCGTTCCCCACATTGCAAGCAGGGCTGTTCCCTTTTCCAACCAATGAATTTCGTTAAGCAGAATGTTTTGCACCGCGCCGCCGATACCGTTAGACCAGCAAACCAAAAGCGCAAACGCCGTTATAAGCCACATTTTAACGTGCCATTTTGACTGGGGAAGACGGTCAAGCCTTGCCCCGATATTGATATTAGTTTTGTTTTCCATCGTTCTACTCCTTAAAATTATTTTTTATATTTTTCTTTGGGCTTTTTCAAGCTCTTGTTCAAGCTCGCTTTCCATTACCGACCAAGCCTTTTCAAAATCCTCGTCCTTGTTCCAGAGGGCGGGAGGTCCTAAGACCACCATATCCGCACCCGCCTCGTAAAGAGGACGGTAAAGGCTTTTGTTCATCGAGCCGTCGGCTTCGATAAGGAAATTAAGCCCTAAATCCTTTCGCATTTTTGCAAGACGGTTAATCTTAACAAACATCTGCGGGTCAACGGGCTGACCTGCAATGCCGGGGTCTACAATCATTATCGTAACCTTGTCGAGCAAGGGCAGATAATATTCGATGGTATTAAGCGGAACCGAGGGACTAAGGGCAATTCCTGCCTTACAGCCTAACTCCTTAATCCTGCGGATTGTGACGAACGCGTCCCCCTCTATGCAATCCGTATGCGGCGTTATGTATGCAGCGCCCGCTTTTGCGAACACCTCAAGATACCGCTGTGGATGCTTAACCATAAGATGCGCGTCCATAGGCTTCAGATTATCCACATGCTTATTAAGATAATCGAGATAATCAGGGCCTATTCCGTAGCTTGGAACATACACACCGTCCTTAATGTCCATATGAAGATAATCCGATTTTTCGTTAATCAGCCTTACCTGCTCTTCAATATGAAACAAATCACAACACCCGACAGACGGCGCAATCATCAGCTTTCTCATTGGACTCTACCTCCAATCGGTTTTATTTAATCAATCGTTATAATCGTAGGTGAAAATAACCTTGATAGCTTCCTTCTTCGCCATTGCGTCGAAGCCCTCTTTCCACTGGGAAAGACCAAGACGGTGGGTAATCATAGGCTCAACCTTAATCATTCCCGCCTTAAGAAGCCTGATGCAGTTTCTCCAGGAGGTGGAGTCATAAGCCATGTGACCTATTATGCTCTTATTCCAAGCCGTGATGTCGTTAATCGAGAACTCAAGCGGCTTAAAGCCCATTCCCACGCGGACAATTTCGGCGTTGGGTCTTGTCATTTCAATAGCCTGCTTAAGAGCGATATTTGCGCCCGAGCATTCAATTACAAGACCCAAATTGTCTCTGCCGCAGATTTCGGTGCAGCGTGCGACAACGTCTTCTTTTGAGCCGTTTACGCAATGTGTAGCGCCTAATTCCATAGCAACCGGGAAGCGTACCTTTACGTCCTCCTCAAGACCTACCATAACGATGTTTACCGCGCCCATAAGCTTCGCAACCTGAACCGCGAAAAGACCTAACGGACCTGTGCCGAATACTACAACGTCCTGACCGGGAATTAAGTGTGACTGCTGAGCGATCGCCTTGTAGGAGTTGCAGATGGGGTCGAGCACCGCCGCCTCCTCATACTTAACGCCCTCGGGAATTTCCCAGATTGCGTGCTTGTGAATTGCGAGAATTTCACCGGGAACCTTGCAGTACTTTGAGAAGCCGCCGCCCCAGGTGTTGTTGTCAAGACCTAAGTTTACCTTGTTCTCACAGCAGAGGAAATCTCCGCTTTCGCAGGCGGGGCATACGCCGCAGACATGGGCGCTGTTGTCCGATACAACCCTCTGACCTACGTGCCAGTCCTTAACGTTCTCGCCAACCTCAACGATTTCACCCGCAAACTCGTGTCCGCGTACCGATTGCTGTTGGTCGGGCGTGATGTTTGTGTCATCGTACCCGTTGTCCACCTGCCAGTGCTTCATATCAGCACCGCAGATTGCGGCGGCCTTGATTTCGATAATGATGTCATCGGGTCCGCAAACGGGGACGGGATAATCCTCCATCATCTTGTAGCCGCCAAAGGCTGTTCCGAATCTTTTTAAAGCATGCATAAATCATAACTCCTTTTCTTCCGTTTCAAACGGTTTTTTCTTTGACAACTATATATTAACACCTAAAAATGTGGAAATCAAGCATTTTTTATGTTTGTTTCACAGATTTGTATATATGCTGTCTCTTATACACATCTGACGCTGCCGACGATATGCAGTG
>CAMCIX010000014.1 GCA_945875045.1 uncultured Clostridia bacterium
AGATGTAGAGAGGTCTCGTGGGCTCGGAGATGTGTATAAGAGACAGGATATACCCAAAGGCACCTTATTTGTGTTCCCCGCGGTATATCGGTTTTGTATTTGTATAAGGAGAGAAATCAATATGTTGAGCAAATTGTCAAAGAAAACCGCTGTTTTAATGATTATGGTCATTATCCTTGAACTTTTTGTTTGTGTTCCGGTTTCTTCACAATCTGAAAATGTTGCCGATTCAGACAAGTATTCAGTTTCGGAAATAATTGTGAAATATAAGAACACTAATAGTAAATTATTAAAAAGCACTTTAAAAAATTCAAGCCAATACATAGTGAAAAAAACAATTGATTCTTCTAATATAGAAATAATTGATGTTTTATCGACTGATAAAATGAGTGCTGCAATCGAGCTCTATGAAAGCGATCCAAATGTAGAATATGTAGTTCCAAATGACAAAATAAAGACATACAATTATTCGGAAGAGCCACTTTTTGAAAATCAATGGGGACTTGGATACAACGGTGTCAACATTAATCAATACTATGAGTATGCAAACAGCGAAGATGTAATTGTCGGCGTGATGGATACAGGTATAGATATCAATCATCCCGATTTGGCAGAAAATATAATTCCTGGTGGATGGGATTTTGTCAATGACGATAGCACGGTATTTGATTCGCAGGAAAATCAGCATGGTACAAATGTTACAGGAATTATTACCGCTTCTATTAATAATATAGGAATTGCCGGAGTGGCTCCATCTGCTAAAATACTACCCTTAAAAGTTATCGAAGGTGAAACAGGATACGTTTCAAATGTAATTGAAGCGATAGAATATGCAAAATCCAATGGTGTTAAAATCATAAACTGCAGTTGGGGAACTGATAATTTTAATCTTGCCTTAAAGGACGCTATTAAAAAATCAGACATTCTTTTTGTATGTGCTACAGGAAATAGCGGAAACAATACAGAAACTTATCCTGCAGCTTTCGAATTGAATAACATTATTTCTGTCGGGGCCTGTGATTTTTCGGGTAAAATTGCCTCATTCACGAATTCGCGTAATACGCTTGATCTTTATGCCCCAGGGGTAGATATATTAACTACTGCTCCTGATAGCACATATACATCAGTCAGTGGAACTTCCTTTGCTGCAGCGTTCGTAACAGGTATTGCCGCCTTAACCATACAGACTGTTCCTTCCCTTACGGCAAGTGAAACGGCTGCCGTTTTATCGGAATGTGGTCGCGCTACAAACGAAAACGGAATCCGAATTGCGGATGTAGCCAAATCCATACGTCTTGCTTTGCCGTTTAGATTTACGAAAGACCTCGATAGCAGATTAACAAAAATAATGAATTCCGCAAATCTTTTGATCACACCGGATGTTGCGGATATTTTGACTAAACGCAATTACTATAATCAATTGACCGATGAAGAAAAAGACACAATAAACAGCTTCTTCGGAATGAGCAACAGTGATATGAACTTATGCTTTGATGCAGGGATTGATTTAACAGAATCAATAGCTGCTTTACTAACCGCGCAAAAAGCTTATATAACCGCAAGTCAAACCATTGCACTTTTAGAACACTATCAGGACAACAGTGTATTTGACAGTGAGATTGATAATCTCTCAGAAATAATAAATAGAATTAAGATATCAGATTCCGAGAAAAATGAAATTATATCTTATATGCAAAACAACCGTACTGTTGTAAAAATCGCAGGGGCATACATTTTTTCCAAAGTTACCGGATATCCGCTTTCCCAGGTTATCGGCACACCTGAGACTGTACTCTTGCCAAGTAATTCAGATTTAACAGGAGCAGAAAGAGAAACGCTTGCTCAAATCATTGAACAATATATGATTACCCCAACCGCGACAATCACTTATCTTGAAGAAAATAATTTGTCCGCATCTGATTTATCTGATAAACTTTATGAGTGGCAGAAAAACAACAATTTTTTTGTTTGTGGTAACAGCATATCCCCCTATGCTTTTCCCTCTTTAAGTTCATCCTTTTATGACAAGTATGAATTTAATACAAATGATTCTTGGTCGAATGGAAATGCAGTTATTGACAAAACTAACGGCATGTTAAGCTATACCTACCCGCTTTTATCGCTTGCAGGAAAAAACGGATTGGATTTAAACTTGGGATTGAGGTTTGATCCAGAAGTTGCCGATACAGTTAGCAACGTAAAATCCTCCGACTTACTTACTGTATCTTATACAGTAACCGAAAGCAGAACCTATTATTCTGCTGATTTATCGCAGAGACTTCCAGAGCTTGACTGCGAATATGTCTATATTAAAACAGATTGTTCAGAAGTTGAAAATTATATCGCACAGGACGGAATGTATTTTACCGATTTTATAGATACACAGGAGGTTCGCTATTATAGAAACATCAGCGTTACTGCACAGTATGATATGTCCGATTATCAGGAAACAAATTCTTCAAATTATTATGACAGCCTTTATTCATTAGGTGTAGGTTGGACATTAACATTTCCTTCTATTGAGAACATCGGGAATATAAAATATCTCCACCTCCCCGACGGCACAAAATACAAAATTAACACAGATAACACATTAGAAGGTTATCTGCTTTCCGACCTGTCTTTTCAGCCGGACAATTCTTTTCATACGGACAATTTGAGCTATTACTCTTTTATTGGCGGTCTGATTCTGCCGTCAGATCCATTTGACGAGATTGTATCCGCATACTCATTATCCGAATTATCCGGCATAAAACATTTTTTTACCCAATCGGGTAGATACATAGGCTCGCGAGATTTGTATAATAATTCGATATTTGTCTATTATGATTCAGATGGTCGTATAGAAAGAATTGAAGATTCAACAAACAGAAAAATACAATTTAACTATCAGGAACTTGAAACAGTCAGAACGGTTGAAATTTCGGTTTCGAATAAAGACTCTAATGAAACCAAAAGCCTTTATACAATTACGCAGACAAAAAACGGTCAGCAAAAATTTGAACTGACCGGCATTGCAGACGGATCAAATCATAGTACTGTTTTTACCTATAATACCTATGATACGGATATAACACTCAATGAAACAATCGTTCCTGATTCCGGTAAAAGTATATATATCAGTTCGGTGACCTCCCCAACCGGCGTAACAACAGAATTCACATATACACAGAAGCTAAAGAAATATGGCATCGCCGGAACCGAGAAATACTTTGCTGTAACCGCGGCTGTAGATAAAATCGGAACAGCTGAGTATAACGCTGTTTCCTACCAAACGCCTAATCTCCGACTGTCACAATATCCGTCCGGCACAGTATATCCCTATAACGATATCTCTGCAACCGATGTTTGCACATCAGAAAAGACAACAGATAATCTAAAGGAGAGCACCCTATACAACAACAGCCGTATTCCATATAAAATACAAACATGGGACACATCCGAAAATATTTTGAAATCCGAACAGGAAATTGTGTCATTTGATTCTTATTATCAACCAACTGAAATAAATGAAAAATCATATTCCGATGCAGGCATCTACTCCCTTGTGAAGACCGTATTACAGTGGGACTCCCTCGGCAATTGCCTTTCAAGAGAAGTGCGTTCAGGCAATCAGGACGGTTTAAGTGTCAATATTGATGAAAAAACCGTAACGGAATATTATTCTGATTCAAATATTCCATCTGTCAAAATTCAGTACAGTTATAAAAAAGAGGGCGAATACTACGCTCAAAAAACCGTTAATTCAATCCTACCGTCATTAAGAAAGATAAGTAAGTCTGAAACCTACTCTTGTAACATAAACGGCAACGAAACTACAAACGATAAGTTACTGTATTATTACGATTATCTTTATAATTCTTTCGGTCAATTGGTACAGAGCAAAACAACATATTCGAAGGATAATCAAGCATTGATGTCTTCAAATTCCGCAGTACGAATAAAGGATATTGTTTATGACGATAATTACGGAGTTTATCCTGTTCTAACAAAATCCTTCGGCAGATATAAGGATGTCGACGGAAACGACATTGACGGAATTAAAGACGCTGACGGTAATTTTCTTAAAGACGAAGACGGCAACCATAGTGCATCTCAAACTGTATCAAGCTATAATATTCTCGGACAAATTCTTAGCTCACAGACATCAGACAATGTCAAAAAGGTTTATACTTATGATTCGGCAACAAACGAGCTTTCAAAAGTCGAATACTTTGACAGCAATACTAAACTCGGTGAAGAATCAACATTTACCGATTATGATAATAATACTGTTGTTACTGTCAGCTTTAACGGTGTTCATACTAAAACACAGTACAACAGCTTTGGAAACACCGTAAAAATCTACCGTCAAACACAAGCAAGTGTCGGCAGCGCAGTTCCCATATACGAGCTTCTTGAAAAAAACATTTATGACAGCTATCAAAGACTGATAGATACATATTCTCTGCGTACTTCCATATTAGAAGGCAGCGAAGATTTGACGAGTTCCGGCGTTCAATATACAAAAACACATAACGAATACGATGAAATCGGAAGAATCATATCGATATCAACCACAGATGAAAATGGAGATACCGTTTCCTCCCCTGCTTACTATGAATATGAGTCAGGCGTTCAATACGGTGAATCAAGCGAAAGCTATTCCACCATATCAAAAACTGTTTCCAGCGGAAACGCCGACAATGAAATATTTAAGAGCAAACAGTTTCTTGATTCTCATGGAAGAATAAGGTTGGAAGAATATTATAACGGAGCTACAAAAATATATACAAATCAATACACCTATTCCGATTTTGGTTACTTGTCCTCTGTGGATGGAGAAACCGTAAACTCACAAAGCAACGAAAACGAACCTACCGAAAACTCAACCACAGTGTCTCAAGGAGTCAATGTAAATAATGACGGAACGTCAGCAGAAGTTACAACAACGCAAATCGCCGACGGATTAGGCCAAACGATACAATCCATAGACGGCAGCGGTCATATTACCTACTATCTTTACGATGACTTGGGAAGATTGATAAAAACAAAAACACCGGTTACAAAAATCGGTCAAACCGTTGTGTATAAGGAAGAAAAAACCTATTATGACACAAACGGAAACGTATGCGAAGTAAAGGAACAAATAAACAATATTGGAGAAGCCGAAAAGTTCTCATCTAAAAAAATGAAGTATGATGCGTTCGGCAGAACGGTTCTTGTTTCTGTTAACGAAGATGACGAAGGCAGATGCAATCTTACGCAGTATTATTATGAAGGCAATAATACCTCTCCGTCAAGGGTATACTGCGGACAAGACGTACCGCTAACAATACTCGGACTTGATAATATTGTCAATTCGGAGTATTATATAGACAAGACAAACAACCGTATTTTAGGAATTGAAAGCAATACTGAGCTAAATCGCTTTTTGGAAAAAATAGCTTCAGGCTACGGCACCGCAGCCGTATTAAGCAACGCGAATAGCGGCAATATTTCAACAGGCGATACCGTTCAATTAACAATAAACGGTGAATGCAGGAATTTCAAGGCAGTTGTAACCGCAGATGTAACTTGTGACGGTTTAACTAATCTTTTAGATTTGGTACGTTTAAAAAAATATCTTTCGGGATTATCGCAATTTTCTGCTGAGCAACAATTAGCTGCAAGATTAGACAGCGACGAAACTGTGGGCGGTGCTGACCTCATTGTGATGAAAAAAATACTGCTCGGTAAGAAGGATGAATTACCGAATTTCTCATTGCCGGAATATACAGTTCAGAAATATCAATACGATTATCTTGGAAATTTAGTGCAATATACCGACGCGCTCGGAAATTCGGATAGTTTTGAATATGATTATTATATTGGCAAACCAACCAAGAAGACATTGCGTAACGGAATAATCATTACTCTGGAATACGACGCGGCAGGAAATCTCGTCAGAACCGTTGGCAGCGAGGACGGAGCTTCACCGGTAGTTTATGAGTATGAATATGATCTACTCGGAAATGTTTTATCGGCTTCAAATGCAGACGGGACGATAAAAGATACATATACCTACGATAATCTGAACCGCCTGATTGAAAGCGTCAGCACTCATAACGGTCTAATCACACAAGTGGCATATTTATATACCGGAAAAGATTTAACCGCTATGACTACCTCGCGCTTTGAAATGTTGGGAAATGGCACAAAGGGTATGGGTACAACGGTTGCAAAGGAAGAATACACCTACAATGAAACCGGCGCTATTTCCGATAAAACAATTACCGCCTATTCCGGAAACTTTCTTAACGAAGCAGAGACATATAAAATATCATACGGTTACGGATATAATGCGGATAATAATTTAATTTACACGACAATATATTCAAACGGCGAGGACATTTCCTGCGGTCAATTTTCAACATACACTTATGATATGAGCGATCATATTACCAAGATCAGTACATCTATGGATCCCGGCAATACCTACAGAGTAACCATACGCGATGAGAGCTATCAGTACAGTTTGAGTGGAAATCTTATCGGGAAACAGACTTCTATTCTTCAAAATTTTGATGAAGAAATGGAGGATTATGTTACCAGAAATTACTTTGCAAATTATTCTTATAATAACGCAGGAACTCTTATTGAGGAGGAATATGGTGAAACCGTAAACAACACGAACAGTCTCAGTTTGAAAAAGAGGTATAGTTACGATAGATTTGGGAACAGAATATCAGAGGAAAAGACCAACTATGAAAATTCTCCGACCGTAACCAATATAACCTATACATACGATTTGGCAAACCGTATGCAAAGCAGAACAGAAACGTCCTCAAATAATTCCTCACAGACCTGCTATACCTACGATTTATCCGGGAACTTGATTTCAACTCAAGAAACGCAGAATAACGGCGGAGTACAAAGCTCTGAAACCACTGTATATGCTTATGACACCATGAACCGCACCTCTTCAATCACTAAAAACGGTACGGTTACAAGCTTTGCGTATGATGAAAACAACCGTCGTATCTCAAAGTCAAGCGGAACTCAATGCACATTATTTGTATGGAATAACGATCAGCTTCTTTTCGAAACGAATGCGGAAAATTACTCTCAAAACAATTATTATATTTTCGGAATCGGCGGAGAAGCTGAAGGAATGCTTAAAAACGGCAAGCCTTATGCCAATACGCTCGATTTGACGGGCAACGTTGTAAATTCAACCAATCTTACAACCCAGACCGAAACCGAGTCTAAGTACGATGCGTTCGGGAACATTACAGAAGGTCAAACCGTTTCTTCAATCGGATACAGCGGAGAATATTTGGACGCCGAAACAGGGCTTTATTACCTGACTGCCCGTTTTTATGATCCCGAAACAGGACGTTTTACGCAGGAGGACGATTGGCTGACAGAAGGTCCGAATCTGTATATTTACTGCCGAAATAATCCAGTTATGTATTCAGACCCGTCCGGGCATTGCAGTGCGATCGACCTTGTGTACTATAGACGCAGAGGTGATATGGCTAAACTTGAAAAGCTAAAGCGTATCATTGCAAACGGTGAATGTGATCCTAAATATCATTACGATCCAAGCAAGCCTGTTGATATTTTTATCAAACAAACTTATCCCATAACGGAAGATCAATATAATCAAATTAAAAACTCTATATTTAATAGAAAATTCAAAAATTTGTTTGGACTAAGCAAAAGTGGTTATAAAATGAATCCGTCAACAACATCCGGTAGCATTCAATTATTTTCGAGCACTTATTATGATAAAGGCGGCTTTTTTAATTCTCCCGGTTGGCAAGGCATAACATATGTTTTTATCACTAATACTGTCGCTGTTTGGAAACTATATATAGAAACAATCAATTTTAGTGATACTCCGTTTATGAATACGCTCAGGCGTTTCTTTGAAAGTGATTTATATGAATATGCTTCTTTTGCTGTTGATGAATTAGTTCAAAGCTATACGGACATTCCTAATATCGGTAGCGGGTTTGGAGTATTATTCAATTGCATAGATTCCATAGGAGAAGTGATCATAGATCCATTCAGTAGATATATTTCGGGTGCTATTTACGGAAAAGAGGATACAGAATCAGTATCGTTGCTATTTGCGGCATATGATTGGTATCACAAAAAATCTGTTTTCTCAAATAAATGGAAGACTACATATGTTAACTACGCATTTCCTTGGTCAAAAAACGTTGAATCATTTTTATTATAAAAAACTATTAGGAGTATTTTTTATGTTGAAAAATATTAAAAAAGAAGCAAAAAGAATTATATTTTCATATTATTTTAAGCTTATATTGCCTAGTCTTATATATATGTTTTCTAATGCAGCCTTATATTTAATTATTAATCAAGTTATGGCTTTTAATGAATGGTATTTATATTCTGAGGTTATAAAAATTCTAATAATTCTTGCTATGCTAATACTCTGTTTTATAATTAATCCGATTTCTTTAAATTTGTTATTTAAAATTACCGTATTATTAGTAAATGAGGAAAGGTCAATACTGAATGATATTATTTATTATTTAAAGTCGTTGACAACTGTAAAGAGAATAATCATTATAAACTGTATACCTAGGTCGCTTCAACTACTAAGCCTATTGTTTTCAAGCAATAGATTCTATATGGGTACAAATAATTCATTGGCGCTTATCGTTGTAGCAATAATTGTAATTATTGCAGACTATAAACTATTTATATCAAATTATTGTCTTGTGCTTTCAAACTGTGCAGCAAAGACAGCTATAACGAATTCTATTGGTTATATGAAAAAGAATTTAGGTAATTACATATATTATAAACTTTCTTTTATTGTATGGTACTTGTTTGCTGCAACGTTAAGAATTATATTTGAAATACTTATTACTGGAGATGTGAACGCTATTCTACATAACTATAATTTGCCGTTTTTAGATGCATTTAAGTATTTTGAATATGGGGTTGGATTATTTCTGTGTCCTTATTTATATGTTACGCAAACTCTTTTCTGCCGTCATATTATTGATAATACAAAGCAATAATAGCAAAACTGAATATTTTACAACCTAGACCGAAACCGAGTCTAAGTACGATGCGTTCGGGAACATTACAAAAGGTCAAACCGTTTCTTCAATCGGATACAGCGGAGAATATTTGGACGCCGAAACAGGGCTTTATTACCTGACTGCCCGTTTTTATGATCCCGAAACAGGACGTTTTACGCAGGAGGACGATTGGCTGACAGAAGGTCCGAATCTGTATATTTACTGCCGAAATAATCCAGTTATGTATTCAGACCCGTCCGGGCATTGCAGTGCGATCGACCTTGTGTACTATAGACGCAGAGGTGATATGGCTACACTTGAAAAGCTTAAGCGTATCATTGCAAACGGTGAATGTGATCCTAAATATCATTATGATTCAAATGAAATTAACAATGTGTATTCCGTTAATAATTACACTTGGGCTATATATGTTACAGATTATTCTTCGGACGGTTTACCTGTAGTTGGACATGCAAGGTTATATATTGAAGACAATTCTGGAAAATGGTGGTTAACGGAATTTACAGGAACAAAACCATCAAATGCAAAAGTTTACTGTTACAAAGTTGAGATTGAAGATATTTTAACGATTTAAATAAAGGGTTGTTTAAACTTAATTTTGGGCTTATTAATATAAATTTAACAGGTACAGAATTCTGTGTTTTAAAAGGGGATTTTTCTAAGAGCTTAACCATGGCCAAGAAATATAAAAAGGAAGATAATTATCCTGAATACAAATTCTTTACAAATAATTGTTTAACATATGTTCAAACTATTTTGAGTTATGCAAAAAGTGATGAATATTCTGTTCAATTCTTATTTGATCACCCTTTAACAATTATTCCGTCTGAATTCAACAAACAAATTATTGCCGTACGATTTTTAGAGCAATTTGAGTATTCCGCGAAAAACTGAACACCTTGACCGCTCAAGTTGAACAGTCTGACCGCTAAAATTGAACAGTACGGCCGCAGAGGTTGAACACCCTGCAATTAAGGTAACAGTAACACCCGCTTCAATGCACAGCAGACGGTCGGTATAATGGATATATGCACTGCGAAAGCGGTGTAAATATTCATTAGGAGGTCAAGAATATGACCAATTATCGAGAGATACTGAGGCTGGACAGCCTCGGTCTCAACAAAACCCAAATAGCCGACGCCTGCGACTGTTCAAGAACTACAGTAATAGCGGTGCTTCGGCGAGCTGAAGAGGTAGGACTTTGCTACCCTTTGCCTGAAAACCTTTCAGACAAAGAACTGTCTATGAAGCTGCATCTGTCTGCTCAGAGTAAGCCTATGTACAAAATGCCGGACTACGAATATGTACATAAAGAACTGCAAAAGAGCGGTGTTACACTGAAGCTCTTATGGCTTGAATACTGTGAGAAATGCCGTGAAAACGGAGAATTGCCGTATCATTCTACGCAGTTTAACAAGTATTACAGTGACTATGCCATTAAAACAAATGCAACGATGCATTTAAACCACAAGCCCGGTGAAATTATGCAGGTAGATTGGGCGGGCGATACAGCCTCTGTTATCGACACCGTAACGGGCGAAATAATACCGGCATATCTTTTTGTGGCTTCTTTGCCGTATAGCGGATATGCCTATGTAGAAGCTTTTTTCTCTATGAATCAGGAATGCTGGATAGCAGCCCATGTAAATGCCTTTAAATACTTTGGCGGTGTTACCCGTATTCTTCAGTGCGACAATTTAAAAACAGGAGTTATCTCTCACGGCAGAACCGAGGTTACACTTAATAAGGCGTACAGTGAAATGGCAGAGCATTACGGTACTGCAATTCTGCCCTGTAGAGTAAGGTCGCCAAAGGATAAGGCTATGGTAGAAGGCACTGTAGGTGTAATTACAAACTTTGTCCTTGGCGCTTTGAGAAACAGAAGGTTTTTATCCTTGCCGGAGTTAAATGAAGCAATATGGGAACGCTTAGGAATTCTTAATAATGCTCCGTTTCAAAAGCGTGAGGGTAGCCGTGCTACCGCTTTTGAGGATGAAAAAGCATTTTTGTTACCCTTACCGCCAAGACCCTTTGAATTATCCGAATGGAAAATTGCAACGGTAGCACCAAATTACCATATTAGTATAGAAAAACAAAACTACTCTGTACCTTATGAATATATTAAGCAAAAGGTGGATGTACGAATTACAAAATCCACTATCGAGGTTTTCTTCGGTGGTAACCGTATCGCTTCCCATCCAAGACTGTACGGCAGATTAAATCAGTACAGCACCGTAGAAGCACATATGCCGCCTAATCATCAGCAATACATTCAATGGAACGGTGAGCGTTTTGTTAAGTGGGCAGCTAAGATAGGAATAAATACCAAAACAGCAGTAAGTGCCATACTCAGCGGATACAAGATAGAACAGCAGGGTTACAAGGCTTGTATGGGCATTTTAAAGCTTGCGGACAAGTATTCTCCCGAAAGATTGGAAAATGCCTGTAAAAAGGCGTTAACCTTTACTCCAAGACCCTCCCTTAAAAACATACAGGCAATTCTTTCTTCAGGTCAAGATAAGGAACAACCCCCGGAAGAAGAAAAGCCATCATCATCGCAATACGGGTTTACCCGTGGAGTAGAGTATTATGCAGGGAGGAAAAACTAATGTTAACAGAAAATACAGTTACTAAACTACAGGAAATGAAGCTTACAGCTATGGCAAGAGCCTTTAAGGAGCAGCTTACCGACCCTAATATTAACGGATTAGCTTTTGAAGATAGGTTCGGTCTTTTGGTAGACCAAGAATGGACATCCCGTAAAAACAATCATCTTAAAAGATTAATAAAGCAGGCAAAATTTTCGGAAACGGGTGCTTGTGTTGAGGATATTGAATACCACTCGGACCGAAATTTAGAGTCTGCTCAAATAGCAAGGCTTGCTTCCTGCAACTACATTGCAGAAAGGCACAACATACTGTTACTCGGTGCTACCGGCAGCGGTAAAACCTATCTCGCCTGTGCGTTAGGTATGGCAGCAGTAAGGAATTTTTTGTCGGTCAGATATGTTAGACTTCCCGAGCTTTTAACCGAGCTTGCGATTGCACGCAGCAGCGGTAATTACAGAAAGGTGATCGCTCAATACAAAAAGCCGGCATTACTAATTTTAGACGAATGGTTACTATATCCCCTTAAAGAAACCGAAGCCAGAGATTTACTTGAAATTGCAGAGGCGAGATACAAAAAGGCATCCACCATTTTTTGCTCTCAATTCGATGTGCCGGGATGGCCTGAAAAGTTAGGTGACCCAATAATAGCAGATGCAATATGTGACCGCATTGTACACGATTCATATTCGGTAGTTATTGAATGCAAGGAATCTATGCGCAAACGCAAAGGCGTTACGGAGATATAATAGCACCTACGGTGCATCGGACGCTGTCCGAACCTGAGGTTTAACGCATTAAAGGTTTTCCGGGAAGAGTGAAGAAGCGTGATTACAATGCAAAAAAAGAGTGACCCCGATCATACGGCATCACTCTTCCCGCTAAACCCCGCTTACAGCGCTCGTGTCGCTCCTCAGCGTTGCACTATCCTCTGCTGCGGTTAAAAGCATATTTATGATACCATTTTACTTTATTGCCGTCAATGTACAATCTATGCGGTCGCACTGTTCAATTCAGGCGGTTTGACTGTTCAATTTGGGCGGTCGCACTGTTCAATTCAAAACGGTCAGG
>CAMCIX010000015.1 GCA_945875045.1 uncultured Clostridia bacterium
TTTTATTTCCATTTTGACCACCCCATATAATACAGTAATGCCTTGTATTAAAATTTTTATTCGCTATATGTATAACTGCCGCTGCCAAACTTCACTGTATTTCCGTTCTGCAAATAAAGGTGAGCTGTTGTACCGCAGGGAACCGTTATTTCATAAAATATCTTATTATCGGTTTTTTCTGCCATAAAGGAAATTAAACCGTAATTTGTATCAATTTTGGCCTTGATTAGCCATGGATCTTGTGGGAAATAGGGAGAAATTGCAAAAGCTTTGTAACCCGGTTCTATCTTTTTTATTCCTGCAAGTCCCTCATAAAACCAACGGTTTATACTCCCCATAAGAAAAGGATGATTTCTTGAACCCCATTCGTTAAACTTCAAAAATTCAAAGGCTGTCGTCGCATCATATTTAAGTATCCAGTTTAGAAAAGTTCCCTCATCATCCTGCTTGCATAATTTATAAATTATATCGTTGCGTCCGTATCTTTCCAAAGCGGCAATCATCTGAAAAATACCGAGACATCCGCAAGTGAAATGATAGTTCTCAGACTTTATACTGTCTATCAGCAGTTCAAAAGCCTGTTTCTCTTTTAAATCATCGGTCAACTCAAGCGATATAATATGAGCCAGATCGTTTTGATAGTTATTGCTGAATTTATTATCTTTGATATATTTTATGTTTAATGCCTTTTTCGTTTCGGATAGCAGTTTTTCGTATTTTTCACAGTTCTTACCCAGAACTGTACAAACACTTATGAAATCCCTTAAGCAGGCACAGTAGTAAATAGTACCAAGCCAATCCTTATCCATACGGTCCCTTGCAGTGTGGTCATTCCACATAATGCCGCCTGTTACTATCCTTTCTTCATTACAAAGGGTGGTAATAAAATCAATCCATTTTGACATAACGGGGTACATCTGCAATAAAATATCCTTATCCCCGTAAGCCTTATATACCATCAGCGGAACCGCAATACAGGCGTAGCTCCATGCAATATCCACATTACCTGTTATTATAGGGCTTTGGAACGGAGTGATATAAGGAACATTTCCGCTTTCCTCCTGATCGTCTGCAATTGATTTGCACCAGCTTTCAAAGAAAGTCAAGAGATCGAAGTTGATACATTCTGATTCACATACAACAAACGCATCCCCGAGCCAGCCGTGTCTTTCCCTTGTCGGGCAGTCTGTGGGAATTGATACCAAATTCATCTGCTGAGATTTTTTACTTATTTTGTAAAGCTTGTTAATATCCTCATCAGAACAGTAAAACTCACTTTCTTTAAGCACAGTACTGTGAACAACCAAAGCTGTTATATCTTCTTTTTCTATTTTACCGTTATAGTTGTATATATCAACATATCTGAAGCCGTGATTTGCAAAACGCGGTTCAAAAATTTCGGTTTGACAACCCTTTGGTATATAAGAATCGCAGTGCGGAGAATTTTCTCCCCTTTGATAGTTTGTTGTAGAACAGGCAGAAATCTCCCCGTTCTCATATACAGCCTCACTGTAAAGAACCGAAATGCGGCGTCCGACTTTCGCATTTCTAATATTCAGACGAATATGCCCGTTTACATTTTCGCCAAAATCGACAACATAGTGCCGATAACCTTTTGGTGTGATACTTATCGGTTTAAGCTCATATATTACCTCGGTAGTAACTGTTTGTTCTTCAAGAGAAGACACACTATCGGTAAAGATAGGACTCTGCCAATTACTGACATCATAGTTTGGCAGATCAAATCCTGTATACTCTTTCAGAGCATTGTACTCTTCTGTTTTTCCGCCCTGATCTTCAACACCTGTCTCCCACAGCTTATATGGTCCGCCGCCGTTTATTTTAAAATCAGCAGTCAAATCAGTAAAAACCGTTTCCCCGCCCTGATACACGATTTTAATAAAAGCACTGTACGCCAACGAAAGAAAAACCGCTCCAAAAACATTTTCTCCCTGCTTTAGCATATTGCCAACATCATATGCTCTGTATACTGCACGGTTCTTTTTTTCCGAAATTTGACCGGGTGTTACAATATCCTTGCCTATTTTTTGACCATTAAGGGTTATATACACATCGTTTACGCTGAAGGTTAAATTGCCGAAAGCACCGGTTGTGGAAGCAGAATACAAAACCGCAGAAAGAATTTTTTTATCAGGCATTGTATGAAAAGCCGCTCTTGCATGAACCGGAGAAAAAGTACCCAGAGGGTCATATCCGCCCCTTATGCCTTCTTTTTAGACATCACTGTAATTTCTGATTCTTGCGGTAACCCACTTTGCTTTCCAATCGCTTAGACTAAAAGCACCGGTAGAAAATGGTGCACATTTGGATGTTGCCTCTGTTTCACTTTCATTAAGTACGGTTACACGCCAGATATAGTCATGATAAGGTTCAAGGTGTAAATTTTCGCATCTTACACCGAATGATTTCTCTGAAAAAACCTTTCCGCTATCATAAAAATATATGCCTGAGTCCATATTTTTCGCAGTATCGGCAATAATAATTCTGTACGCTGCTTGCCTATAATTATTTTCTGCAGATTTGGCTTTCCACGAAAAACGAGGAGAAGCGGTACCTATACCCAAAGGCTCTGTTCTGTACTCACATTTTAAATCTTCTATTACGGTTTGTGTCATATCAATCTTCCTTCTGCACGATTTATATGCCTGATTAGCATAGCTTTAAAAACAGCTGAATCTTAATTTGAACTATTCAAATATACCCATTCTGACTTTTTCATAAAGTTATCTGCATTAATGCTCGTCTTAGCTACCGGACTACAACCTTCCGCCCATAGGCAGAAAAATCCCATTCTCGGACATTTATCTTTAATATCCGCAAGACCGTTCCAATCGCCAAGACCCTTTTCCGACCCGCTCTGATTGCGATCAACCCCCAGTTTCGCAAATCCGAAAGGCTTATTAGGGACGAGTCCTGCGTGACGGCTATAATGACACGCAATTTCATAAAAATCTTCCGGATGACCTTCCCTTACCCAAGGCATGGAAGGATCATCACTATGTACAATCTGAATTATACCACAGAACACAGAAAAGTTCAACATCTTTTAAACGAAGAACGATACGAAATTGAAGTGCGTTTAAAAGACGGCTGGTCGATATACAAAATAGCGAAACATCTCGGACGAGCGTATCGGCACAGTGCATTGTGATTTCGACAACGGCAGAAGTCTCGGCATCGTCCCCGGCGAAGATTCCTTCCGCAAGCTGACTGCCGAGGAACTGGCAGAAGAACAGGAAAATGAAATTGACGAGGATAACGGTCCCGTCATGGGAATGTGAGGTGAAACGGAAAACAAATAGGAAACGGTCGGATTTGCTATGGCAATCCGAGTATTGGATATGTTCTGCGGAATGAGCGCATTCCGCAGTGCAGCGGAACAGATAGGCGGCTTTGAGTTTGTGGGTTACTGCTACATAGACCCCACGACCATTGCCGTCTATCGTGTTTTATATGATACCGAAGGAGAGATTTACTATGATAACGCAAGAACCATCAATACAAATGAAATCCCTGATTTCGATCTTCTTGTCGGCGGTTTCCCATGTCAGCCGTTCAGCTCAGCTGGGGCTCATCGATGCTTTGAAGATGAGCGGGGAACTTTATTCTTTGAGCTTACCCGAATACTTGAAGCAAAGCGCCCTGCATATTTCGTCTTTGAAAATGTACCCCCTATTCGAACGATTCAAGGCGGGGCGGTTTTTACGGCCATCCTCAGCGAAATATCTCGATTGGGGTATGTGTGCGAATGGCAATGTATTGATGGCGCATCTTATCTTCCCCAAAGCAGAAAGCGGGTGTTCTTTGTCGGATATTTTGATACCCGATGTGCCGGAGGGATATTACCTATCGAGAGAAAAGTCAGTACGTCTCTTTCCGAACTCACAGATAGAATGCCGCAAGGAAAGCGAGTCTATGATGCAAACGGAGTAGCAATAACCCAAACCGCGACATGCGGCGGATTCGGAGGTAAGACCGGATTGTATCTTGTAGATATGAACGAAGGCTCAAAATTCACCGAAAATGCTCGCTGCATTACAGCGAGACAGGACTCGGGAATAAGTAAGCACAAAGGCGAGCATTCCGCTGTATTTGTTGAGGAAGACGGAGTATATCCGGTCATTAATCCCGACAGAGAAAGAATATGGCAAAAAGGTCCACGCATCCGCCCGAACGGTGCCCCGTCATACTGTCTGACTGTCGTTGACCGGCACGGAATTATCAGAAAAGGACGCATCAGAAGGTTGGTTCCACAGAATGCTTCAGGCTATCGAAACCTATCGTGATTCGGATTCGACAGAGGAAAGCAGTATGACTCTCGGAGAGTGGCTGGACAGGTGGATTAACGATTATATGTCCTTGACAATCAGGGAAAGTACGCTCGACGGCTATAAAGCTTTAATTAAAAATCAGATAAAACCGTATATCGGTGATAAGCCGCTGTCGTCGCTTACAACACCGGACATTCAAAAATTCTATAACACCGTCAAGGAAAAAGGCAGAGTAAGACCTGACAAAATTCACGGCTCACAGCTTTCGGACAGCGTGGTGCGTAGCATACATATGTTACTGCACGAAGCCTTGGACACGGCGGTAAAGGATAGACTTATTGTAAAAAATCCTACCGCCCGCACGGTTATTCCAAAAACAAATTACGCTCCAAAGCAAGTGCTTAATGATGAACAGCTGGATAAGTTTATAAGCGTCATAAAAGAAGATAAGCTATGGTATGATTTTTTCTACACCGAGCTTACCACGGGACTTAGGCGCGGAGAAATCTGCGGACTTAAATGGGAGGATTTTGACGGGCAGAGCGGCAGACTTAAAATACAAAGGACTGTCACAAGGCAAAAAGGCGGCGGGTTTAGTACGGGAGAAACCAAAACCGAGACGGGAACTCGGACAATAATACTTCCGCCGAGTACGGCGGAATTGCTTAAGGAAAGAAAAGAAACCTCGCATAGCGAGTGGATATTCCCGAATTTTTGCAAGCCTGAAAAACCTATGGTTCCTGACAAAGCGTATACACATCTTAAAATTCTGCTCAAAAAGGCGGGACTTCCCTCAATACGATTTCACGATTTGCGGCATACCTTCGCAACAATGGCGCTTGAATACGGAATGGACGTGAAAACCCTTTCGGCAACCATAGGGCATATACGCCAAAACGCGCGAGGAGTGCGAGGAAAAGTTCGCCGAACTTATTAAACAAATGAAATCGGAGCTCAAAATTTGAGCCGCATAAACAAAGAATACCGCAGACTAGAGTATATAACACTTTCGGCTGCGGTATTTTTAATATTCCGTCTATGGTCAAATATATGGTCAAAGATTTTTTAAACAGTGAAATCTACACATACAAAACAATTATTCATTATTCATTAGCGAAGCGATTTCATTATTCATTACGAAAATCCGATTTAATGAATAATGAATATTGAATAATGAAAAATGAATAATACAAAACGAAAATCCGTCCTCTTTCGAGAACGGATTTTCGTTTTGGTGGGGACTGCGCGGTTCGAACGCGCGACCTCCTGCGTGTGAACGCGCTTGCAACGGCTCGTTCCGTGTAAAATAGCTTTTTCCGCCCCTTTCCGCTCGGAAAACCGTTCTCTTTGACACTCTTATATCCACTGCTTCCGAGTGCTCCGAAACGGTAAATGGTCAGGTATGTGGTCAGTAAGAATTACCACAGAACAATACTATTTTCCGCCTCTTGATCTTATGCGAAGAAGATTACTTTTATGCGGTTATTATAATTTCAAACAGCACTTGATTTTTGTCAAAATTTGCGCTGCATAAGACAAAGATTACCGGATTGTTTTTAATGTCCCTTATTAGGTACATTGAATATTGTAAATTAAAGATAAATATGATAAAATGTATTTGCAAATAAATTTCGGGGGTTTTAAAATGGATGCACTTGAGCCTAAAAAGCTTGCGCTCATACGCATTTTGCAGATACTTGAAAAATACAGCGATTCGCTGCATCCGCTTACTCAGGAGGCTATAGCACAGCACCTTGAACGGGATTACGGAATTATTATTGAGCGTAAGGCAATAAGCCGCAACCTTTCTTTACTTAAGGAGGCGGGCTATGAAATCGTATCGGAACGAGCTGGAAGCTATATCGAAGACCGCGAATTTGAGGATTCTGAGCTTCGTATGCTTATCGACGGCGTGCTTTCAAGCAGATATATCACGGCAAAGCACTCTAAGGATTTGATTGAAAAGCTCTGTAATATGTCAAATGTTTATTTCCGCTCCCATATCAAAAATATTTTTTCGGTCAATGATTGGGGAAAGACGGATAATCAGGCGGTATTCTATAATATTGAGCTTGTTGACGAAGCTATTGAGCGTGCGAAACAGGTGAAATTTGTATACAACAAATACGGCACGGATAAAAAACTGCGCCCCACCAAAACCCACACCGTGAGTCCGTATCAGCTTATTCTGCACAATCAGCATTATTACCTTATGTCGTATAATGAGCATTGGCATAATATGGCGTATTACCGACTTGACCGCATTACAAATATGACCGTCACCGAAAATCCGTTAACGCCTATCACAACTCTTGCTGGTTATGAAAGCGGTATTAATTATAAAGAGCTTGCTTCATGCCGACCGTATATGTATACCGATAAGCTTGAAAATATCGAGTTTACAGCCGATAAGAGTATCACAGACCAGATTATCGACTGGTTCGGTAAGGACATAAATATAATCGAAACGGGAGATGAAAAAAACATCGTTAGGCTTAAAGCCAGCCCTAATGCAATGGAGTACTGGGCGATGCAGTATATTAATTTCGTTGAAATAATAAAGCCCGCCGAGCTTAGGGAAAGAATTAAAAGCAACCTTAAAAAAGCCACAGAAAAGTACCGTTAAAAAAGACCCGCACAGTCGGGTCTTTTTTATGTTCCGAAAACGGTACATTGACTATCGTATAATAACAGCATAAAAGCTTAGGAGGTTAAAAAATGCTGTTTTATAAGATTGAAGCCGTACTTAAAAATTCCGATTTAATTCCGCAAATAAAAAGCCGCGATATATATCTTGCCTTTTCCTCGGGATTTAAAGAAAAAAGCGCCGATTTTTATGACAAAAGCGGCGGCGACAGCTACTGTTTTGTAAGTAAAGCCGCAAACGGTATAATGACCTTAGGTTTAATTTTAAGAAATATATATTCTCCGGAAAAATGCGTGCTAAAATATTTGCGTTCGGCAGATATTGCCGTTACAGAGCTTCACGCAGAGGAAATAACCTTAAAAAGGCTTAAATTAATGCTTACATACTCACTTCGCGCAGACTTTATTAAAGATGACGATGAAGTGTTGGAATTGTTCGGAATAGACCGACTTGTTGCATATCACAGATCCGTAAGCTTCGGCGAAGCCTTGCTTGACGGCAATGCCGACAGAGAGGAGCTTATAAAAGTCTCCGACAGTATACTGCTTTCAAATACTCTGACGCCCGAGCTGAAGCGTATTTACGAAATGCCTGTAAAGAACCGTATGATAGGTCACCCTGTTCATTATTTTGTTAAAATTGATGACTTTGAAAAGAGGAAAAAGCTGTGCCGTATCTTGCTTTCCGCATTATATGCAAACGGAAGAATAAAAAGCCGCAGATTTTGTTTTGCTGATTTTGACAGCGAAAGCAATTACCCTGACGAGGATTATGAAGCACTTTATAAGAGCTGTGAAAACGGAGCGGTAATCGTTCGCTACGGCGATGAGGAAAGAAAAAACGGAAGCTTTGCACATTCGGGCGGCAGTATTATCGCGGCGCTTTGCGAAACCGCTGTCAGGTACAGAAATAAAGTTTTAACCGTGTTCTGCCTCCCCGCAAGCGCAAATAAGACTGCGGAAACCTTTGTTTCGCATTTAGGCACACTTTCATTAATAGAGATATACGAAGATGTTGTAAATATTGACAAAGGTACTGAATACCTGAAGGCTCTGGCAAAGAAAAATAAAATTCGTCCTGACAGGAATTTAATTCCCAAGGCTAAGGACGGACAGCTTTTCACTGCAAATCAATTAACGGCAATTTTTGAAGACTGGTATGATAAAAAGCTGCGCACCTCTGTATTTCCGCAATACTCTTCCACGAATACGGTTAAGTCCAATATTGCATTATCAAAGCCTTTGGGCAGCGCATACAGCCGCCTTATGGAAATGCCGGGACTTGAGGCGGCTAAAAAAACCATTGACAGGGCGCTTAACTTTTACAAAGCACAAAAGCTGTTTAAAGATAAACGCGTATCATTTGACCGACCTTCTATGCATATGGTCTTTACAGGAAATCCGGGAACAGCTAAAACCACCGTGGCACGGCTTTTCGCGGAAATAATGAAAGAAAACGGTATCCTCTCAAAAGGGGAGCTTTACGAAGTCGGCAGAGCCGATATTGTGGGGAAATATGTCGGTCATACTGCTCCGCTTGTAAAATCGGCATTCAAGCGTGCCCAAGGAAGCGTTCTGTTTATAGACGAGGCATATTCTCTTTGCGACGATAAGAGCGGTCTTTACGGCGATGAAGCAATAAATACCATTGTGCAGGAAATGGAAAACAACCGTGACGATATGATTGTGATTTTTGCGGGTTATCCTGATGAGATGGAGAACTTTTTGCAGAGGAACCCCGGATTAAGCTCTCGAATAGCCTTTCATATTGATTTTGAGGATTATACTGTTTCGGAGCTTTGCGATATTTCACGGCTTATAGCCGATTCGCGCGGACTTTCTCTTTCAGACGGGGCTATTCAAAAGCTTAATGCACTGTTTGAAGCCGCCCGTATTAAGCCTGATTTCGGCAACGGCAGATATGTAAGGAACATAATTGAAAAGGCACATATGACACAGGCTGAAAGGCTTGTAGAAAATTACAACGAACAGCTTACCGACAAGGAAATATGTACTCTAACCGCTGAGGATATTGAAATTCCCGAAAACCTCAATACATCTAAGGTATTAAAAATCGGCTTTGCTTCTTAGCAATGCACTGTTTTCGGTACGCTCATTGTGATATATTTGTTATACAAGCGTTACACAAGACACGAAAGGACGGATATATATATGAAATACACCTCTGCCGAAGCCGCAAAGTATCTGCGGAAATTAAACGAAGACTATACCTCGCTTATAAGCAACGAGGAGGCAAGCAAGGAGTTTTTAGCCTCTTTAGGCGAAGACCCGGAGGCCGTAAGACCCGAATACAGCTTTTCCGACACCCAGAAAAGCTTAGATATTCTCGAAGAAAAAATACGAAAGGTAAAGCACGCGATAAATATTTTCAACACTACGCATACCGTACCGGATTTCGGAATCACAATCGATGAAATGCTGGTGCTTATTCCCCAGCTTACAAAGCGCAAAAACAAGCTTTATGAAATGAAGTCTCTGCTTCCTAAGTCCCGGGCAGAGGCATACGGCAAAAACGGCAATATAATAGACTACCGCTACGCGAACTACAGTATAAGTGAAGCAAAAGCGGAATACGAGAAAATATCGGATTTGCTATCCCGTGCACAGACAGCGCTTGATGTTATAAACAACACCGAAACAATAGAAATCGAATAGCCCTTTTCCGTCATAAGCAATATTAAAAATATGAATAAAACCGTTTAAGGTTGCAGTTTTGCGTTATTCCTTTTGTTATTTGTTATCTTTAATGTTTAATGTTTAATGTAATAATTGGAACAGCTTCTTTGTCTTGTCTTATGTAAAAACCTATTTCGCGGCGGCTGAGGTTCGGTTTTAAGCCGCCGTACCCAATAATTAATTTAAGAGGTTTATAAATATGGCAGATGAAAAGAGACTTATGAAAAACGCCGTGCGCCTTTGGTGCATAGAAAAGGGCTATGAGGAAATAACTGACGGCGGCCGCTGTGATATTAGCTTTAAGATGTGCGGCAGACGGTTGGGCTTTATTTTTGAGTTCGACAAAACCGCCGAGGAGCTTAAAGCGCTCGCCGAAGCCGTAAAAAACGAATATAGCTTTATATATGCGGTGATAAACGATTCAAGAAAGCGGAGCGAGGTTATAAAGCTAATTCCGCCCGAATACGGAATATTCTGTTACAGCAATAGCTTCGGTCTCGGCTTTGTGTATCAGATTTTCCGCGAACCGAGCTTGATATATTAAGCTGTATATGATATAATAATTACATAAAGCAAGTCCTCTTTGTAGCAGTGCGCGTCTTAAAATTCGTTTTAAGAGGGGCGGCGAGTCGCCGTCTTGTTATTAAAAAACGTGGATTCGCGATTCGTTCCGAATCGCTGCCGCCTGATAACACTCCGACGAATAACCAATCACTTCGTGATTTTAAATTCGCCTTCGCTTATATCAGGAAATTTTGTGCCGCAAAGGGGACTTGTTTTAATATAACGGAGTGATTTTATGATAATAGACGGCACAAAAGTAATTTTTCAAAGTGAGGACTTTAATTTTGTAAAGAAGTTCGGTTTACTTGAAGCCGCCGATATGGTGCTGAACTACCGCACTTTAAACGGTCTGCCCTTTATTTACGACAGCTATCAGCTTGCGGCGTTTTTGGGGCTTAAATATAAAAATATGTTCAGGCTTGTGAAATCGGAATTTAAAGGCTCATATAAACAAATTACGATTAAAAAGAAAAACGGCGGCGACAGAACAATTCACGCACCTGATTATACTCTTCTATTTGTCCAACAAAATATAAATAATAAAATACTTGACAAACTGCCCGTTTCAAAATACGCCACGGCGTATAAAAAGGGCGCAAGGCTTACGGGCAACGCCGAGCCGCATGTCGGCAAAAGGTATCTTTTAAAACTCGACATAACCGATTTTTTCGGGAGCATCAGGTTTGAGCAGGTCTACAGCGCGGCGTTTAACACCAAATATTTTCCTAAGTTTGTCGGCGTTATGCTCACGAAATTTTGCTGTCTTAACGGTGTTTTGCCGCAGGGCGCGCCTACCTCGCCCGCGCTTTCAAACCTTGTAATGAAAAATTTTGACGATAGTATCGGCAGCTGGTGCGAAAAGCGCGGTATTTCCTATACCAGATACTGTGATGATATTACCTTTTCTTCGGACAAACCGCTTTATGTGGTTTACAGTAAGGCAAGGCTTATGCTCCAAAATATGGGCTTTGAACTAAACGAAAGAAAAACGCATTTTATTACAAGCGCCTCCCGCCAGACCGTTACGGGACTTACCGTGAATGAAAAGGTCACGGTTTCAAGGGAATATAAAAGAAGCTTAAGACAAGAGCTTCATTATGTTTTCAAATACGGCGCGATAGACGCCTTCCGCCATATCTACCGTAAGAAATATGTATATTCCCGCCATTTGCACACCCTTAGTTATCTGTACTCTCTGCTCGGCAGAATCCGCTTCGTCCTCTCGGTCGAGCCTGATAACGAATACTTTAAAACTGCATTGCAAAAACTAAATAACCTTATGCCCGAATACCACTCGGATGAATGGTATTTTTTGAGTATAAGATAATAAAAATTTATAAAGGAAGTAGAAAGCATGGAAACTAAAAATTTCAAGACAGAACTGATTAAAGACATGAAAAAAATCTTAAATGTCGATGAATTAGGGAAAGTATCAACAGCACATATAATAGATATGTACTGTTGGCTTCTGACAGAAAGAAAAGAATTGCCCGAAGAAACAACGGCAAATGGGATCACCCCAAAAGCTGTTGATAAATATGCTAAATATAAGGGCTGTGATTATTGGACTAAAGATGCGTTCGATCAATGCTTTGAAGAAAAGGACAACACATTTACTTTTAAGGGAAACAAAACATTAAGCGGATTAAGACATGAGCATGTTGTGCCTAGAAAGCTGTTTGTTGACTATGTAAATTCAAATGTTAATAATATAGATGTTGACAAAATTAATAACTATTTTATAGGCTGTGTTGTTACGAAAGAAGAATCCGAAGAAATCGATAAAAAATGTAAAGACAAAATGCCTAAATGTGAAAATTTCGAAAGTATAAACGATTCTAATCTATGGTCTCGATACACAGAAAGCGGAATTACAAGTATTTACGAAATCGAATGGGAAATTAATAATAAAAGTTGGACAATAAATAAGGCAACGCTAAAAGAATTGAAAAAGTAATAAATCATTTGATACATAACAAAATTAACAAAGCGGTTCGTATTTATAGTACGAATCGCTTTTTAAAATGCTTGATTATTCAATTTGTCTTTATGGCTTCATTCAGCTTCTCC
>CAMCIX010000016.1 GCA_945875045.1 uncultured Clostridia bacterium
TACACACTGCATATCGTCGGCAGCGTCAGATGTGTATAAGAGACAGAATTTACACGCCGCGGGCACAATTTCCATGATGGAGGCGGCAATTGAGGGCTTAACCCGACCCGACGGTACAAGACCGCTTTTAATTGCGGTGACCCAGCTAACCTCCACCGACCAGGAGCGTATGGAAAACGACCTGCTAATAAAGGAGCCTATCGACAAGGTTGTTATGCACTATGCGAATAATGCAAAAATTGCGGGGCTTGACGGCGTTGTTTGCTCGCCTCTTGAAGCCGAAAAGGTGCATGGTATCTGCGGAAAGAGCTTTTTGACGGTTACCCCCGGCGTTCGCTTTGCGGACGGTGAAAAGGGCGACCAAAAAAGGGTTATGACCCCTGCCGAGGCTAAAAAAATCGGCAGTGATTATATAGTTGTCGGCAGACCGATAACCGCGGCGGCAGACCCTGTCGCGGCATATGAGCGGTGCGTGGAAGAATTTATAGATTAATTCGTAATTCGTAATGCGTAATTCGTAATTATAGAAGATTAGAATAACGCTTATTATATGAAGGAGAAGTAAAAATGGAAAGCTACAAAAGAGAATTTATTAAGTTTTTAGAGTCGGCGGGAGTACTTAAATTCGGCGATTTTACCGCTAAATCGGGCAGAAAAATCCCCTATTTCATAAATGCGGGGGACATTAAAACAGGCGAGCAGATAAGAAAATTAGGCGAGTTTTACGCCAAGGCTTATTTTGAAAAAATCGGCAACAAAAAAACCGTGCTTTACGGTCCTGCTTATAAGGGTATTCCGATAGCGGTGTCGGTTGCGGTTGCCCTTTCGGAAAACGGGCTTGACGTTCCCTTCTTCTTTAACCGCAAGGAGGAAAAGGACCACGGCGAGGGGGGCGTTTTCGTAGGCTATAAGCCGCAAGACGGCGAGGAAATCGTAATCGTCGAGGACGTTATCACGGCGGGTACGGCTATAAGAGAGAGTATGTCTATTCTTTCCTCCCTTAAAAACACAAAGGTTGCCGCGACCTTTGTTATGGTTGACCGCAAGGAAAAGGGTCAGACGGAAAAATCCGCAATGGCGGAGGTCGGCGAGGAGTTCGGCTTCCCTGTTTATTCGGTGGTGGACGTTTACGACATTATCGAGTACTTAGAGGAGGACGGGAAAAACCGCGAGAATGTTGACCGCATAAAGAAGTATCTCGAAATCAACGGTGCAAAGGAATAAAGTTATGCGAAGCTTAATTGATATATCCGAGCTTACTGTAGAAGAGCTTGACAGCCTTATTAATACGGCTAACGATATTATAGAAAATCCCCAGAAATACAGCGAAAAATGCCGCGGCAAAAAGCTTGCGACCCTCTTTTTCGAGCCGTCCACCAGAACCCGCCTTAGCTTTGAGGCGGCGATGTACGAATTGGGCGGAAACGTTTTGGGCTTCAGCGAATCCCAAAGCTCCTCCGCCGCAAAGGGTGAAAGCGTTGCCGATACTGCAAAAACCGTTAGCTGTTATGCCGATATTATTGCTATGCGCCACCCCAAAGAGGGCGCGCCCCTTGTCGCCGCTATGAACGCCGACGTTCCGGTTATAAACGCGGGTGACGGGGGACACAACCACCCGACCCAGACCCTTGCGGATTTGCTTACAATCCACCGTGAAAAGGGCGGATTTGAAAATCTAACCGTGGGGCTTTGCGGCGACCTTAAATTCGGCAGAACGGTTCATTCGCTAATAGCCGCGCTTTCCCGCTATGCGGGGGTTAAGTTCGTGCTTATCTCGCCTACCGAGCTTAAATTACCCGGCTATGTAAAGGACGGTCTTAACGATAAGGGCATACCATATACCGAGACCGACAGCCTTGAAAATTCCCTTAAAGACCTTGACATTCTTTATATGACCCGCGTTCAAAGGGAGCGTTTTTTCAACGAGGAGGACTATTTAAGACTTAAGGACACCTACGTTTTAACCCCCGAAAAGCTTAAAAACGCGGGCGAGGGCTTAAAAATTCTCCACCCACTGCCCAGAGTAAACGAGATAAGCGTTGCGGTGGACAGCGACCCCCGCGCCTGCTACTTTAAGCAGGTGCTGTACGGCAAATATATGCGAATGGCGTTAATTTTAATGCTTTTGGAGATAGAGTAATGAATATTGATTCGATAAAAAACGGAATTGTAATAGACCACATAACCGCCGGCAAGGGAATGGAGCTTTACAAGCTTTTGGGGCTTGACAGCCTTGATTGCTCGGTTGCGCTTATTAAAAACGTATCGAGCCGCAAGATGGGCAAAAAGGATATTATCAAAATCGACTCCGACTTTGATGTTGACACCGATATTTTGGGCTTTGTTGACCCCGACGTTACGGTTAATATTATCAAGGACGGCAAAACCGCCGAGAAAAAGACCATCGGACTGCCCGAAAGGCTTACAAATGTGCTTACCTGTAAAAATCCCCGCTGTATCTCGGCGACCGAGCAGGAGCTGCCGCAGATTTTTAAGCTTACCGACAGACAGCGGAGGGTTTACCGCTGTTTATACTGCGAAACAAAGGCGAAATAAATCGAATATTGACGAAAAAGTAAGGCGCGCTAAAAAAACGCCTTATTTTTTTTATTTGGGGACATAATTCTCTCATTTTTGCGCCTTTAAGGGAATATAATTCTGTATAGCGATGTATTTATTTACATCTAATGTAAAAAGGAAAGGTGACAAAAATAATGAACGGTTTTTATCCGGAGGGTTGGATCAGTAGTATAACGGAAAGAGGAAAAGTATTTACCCCAACTGTTCTTGCCGAGGCGCAGGCAAGGCAGACGGTGCTGGAGGCAGTAGTGACAATGTGCGACGCGGCGCATAATCTTATAGTAAACCTCGGGTGCGTTAAGGGAGTTATCCCGCGGGAGGAGGGGGCTATCGGCATTTCGGACGGCTCAACCCGCGATATTGCGCTAATTTCCCGCGTAGGCAAGCCTGTATGCTTTGTTATTACCGCCCTTAAGACAGATGAGGACGGCAAGCTGTACGCTCTGCTTTCCCGCAAAAAGGCGCAGGAGCTTTGCAAAAATTACTTAATGACCGACCGCAAAATCGGTGATATAATAGACGCTAAGGTAACCCACCTTGAGTCCTTCGGCGCGTTTTGCGACATAGGCTGCGGCAATATCGCCCTCCTGCCTATCGACGCTATATCGGTTTCCCGCATTTCCCACCCCTCAGACCGCTTTTCGGTAGGTGACAGCATAAGGGTTATTATTAAAAGCATAGCCGAGGACGGAAAAATCACCCTCTCCCACAAGGAGCTTTTGGGCACGTGGGAGGAAAACGCCTCCCTTTTCTCGGCGGGGCAGACCGTGACGGGGGTTGTAAGGAGTATAGAGGATTACGGCGTTTTTGTCGAGCTTACCCCTAATCTTGCAGGGCTTGCAGAGCCTAGACAGGACGTTATTATAGGTCAAAAGGCAAGCGTTTATATAAAAAGCATAATACGCGAAAAAATGAAGATAAAGCTTATTATTATCGACAGCTTTAACGCGACCTACTCCCCCGAAATCAGGTATTTCTATACGGGCGACGCGCTTAAGGAGTGGGACTACTCCCCAGACGACTGCTGTAAACGCATATCAACTAAATTCTGCGGGTAGTAAAATGCGATTCGGAGCTTAGACAATAGACATTAGATATCAGACGGCGGGGGCAAGCCCCCGCCCCAGTCTGTCGAAAAAGCCTATTTTAGGCTCCCCTTGTCAGGGGAGCTGTCACCATAGGTGACTGAGGGGTAGTCAGAAAAGGCTTTATTAAAGCATTTTCTCTCCCTCCGTCACGGCAAAGCCGTGCCACCTCCCTCGTCAGAGGGAGGCGAAAGATAGTTTATCGACACTCTCCGGCGGGGGCAAGCCCCCGCCCTATTGCTTTTAAAACGCGGAACGGATAAATCCGTTCCCTACGAGGGCGAATTGACCGTCCGCGACAGCCCCGAATTTAATGAATAATGAATAATGAATGATGAATAATGAATACTTGTAACGTAGGGAAGGCATTTATGCCTTCCGCGTCTAACGTCTAACGTCTAAAATCTAACGTCTAAAAATTAAAGCTCGGCGTAGCTTAAGCCCTTTAGGGCGTTGTATTCCTCGGCTATCGCGTACCAGGTGCTGTGACCTACAAGCCCGCTTATCGGCAGACCGAAAAGGCGCTGAAAGGTATAGACCGCGTCCCTTGTCTGCTCCCCGAAATAGCCGGTGACGGGAATCTCGGGAATTTCGGGATAGACGCTTCCTATATAGGAAAGATAGGTCTGCAAATCCTTTACGTCGTCGTTTCTCATACCCTCGCTTAAAACATAGCCGGGGTAAATCTTTGCGCGCTCTCCCTCGTAGCCCTCGGGGAGGCTCGCGGCGGTGTCCCTGTAAATTTTAAAAATCAGGTTCCAGGTCTCCTCGTCCACAAACCCCGTCTCGGGCAGTCCGTAAAACCTCTGAAACGCCTTGACTGCCTGCTCGGTTTGTTCGTCAAAAACTCCGTTTATGGGTATCAGTCCGAGAGCGGGATTAAAATATGCAATTATATCGAGATAGTATTGGAGGGTTCGTATCTCCGCGCCCTTAATACCGGGTCTTAAGCCCTCTGTCGGGTAGGGCAGGGTCGCCTCCTCTATCGTTATCCCCTCGGAAATAAGCTCGGCTAACTGCTTGACCCCGTTATAATACCGCTTTATCGCGTACCAGGTAGCCTTATCCACCGTCCCTGTTACAGGGAGTGAAAAAATTTCCTGAAAGCTCCTGACCGCCTCCTCGGTATCGTTTCCGAAAAGCCCGTTTTCAAGGCGGATTTTGGGTATTGCGGGGTAGTTTTGGGATATGCGGTTTAGCTGGGTCTGTATTATTTTAATCTCATTTGAAACGTCCCCCAAACGGAGCGGAGTACCCGGGTAGGACTCGGCGATATTTTGGACGGGGGTATCGGTAAGTATGCTTATGTTGTCGCCGTAGTAGGTCTGCAAAATCTCGTAGGGGGTAAGTCCCTGCTCGGCGAGGGTCACGGTTCCCCATTGGGAAAGACCGTCGCACGTAGAGGTCGTTCCGTTGCAAAAGGCGGTAAAAAGGGGCTGAATATTGCCCTGACGGACAACATATTCGTCAAAAATATCGTCCACAATGTCGCTTATGTTTTCAAAAATATCACGCCCCGGGACAAACGCCTGGTCATAGCGGGTGCTGTTGGTAATGTCGAAATTGTACCCGCGGGAGGGGTACCACTCGGTGTAAATTCTGTTAAGCGCAAAGGTGATAATTGCGTAAATGTTGGCGCGCAGGGCGTTTTCGGGCCAGGTGGGGTAAATCTCGCTGGAGGCGACATTTTTAATATAGTCCACAAACGGCACGGTCACGTTTTCGGCGTTAGAGCCGGGCGCGCCCAAATGCACCATTATATTTTCGGGTATCACGGGCTGAATTAAGGCGGGCATAAATACACCTCCCTACAAATTAAAGGACGAAAGCTCGTTGAATACAATCGGCCCCTTGTTGCCGCCGAAGGACGCGAGCGGAGTAAGATTTGAACGCTGGAGGGAGGTTACTCCCCTGAAAATCGGAAGATTTATGTGCAGATTATCGGCGTAGCCGTCCGCCTCGATAAGGACGTTGTAAAGGGAATAGGGCTGTGCGCCCGAATCAGGCTCCATAGAAAGTCCCCTCGACGGAGCGGGCAGACTGAACGCCTTGGTTTTTCCGCTTTGGTCGGTAAGGGCGGTATCGATAACATTGGGGGCGGCGTAATCCCCCGTAAATACCGTGACCTTTGCGTTTTCCACGGGATAAAGCCTTGAAACCGCCGTCGCCATTACAATAAGCCTGCCGTTTGGGTCGGTGGAGTCCTCCTTGTCATAGGGCGTACCCTCTTGGTAGTCGCCCTGCTGGTTAATGGGGATTTGCTCCTCGGGTATCGGTTCTTGTACCTTGGGCGGCTCGACCTCTGCCGCTACGGGCTTTACCCGATAGGGCGAGGAGGAACCGTACATTCTCAAAAACTCCTTTTTATATTTTTCAATAAGCTCGTTATCCATAACAATCACCTCTTAGAATATTCTATGCCGCGAAAAGAATAGAGTTACACAAAAAGCTTGCAATAGCGGCGAAAGAGGGGTATAATTTAAAGAAAACGGGTGGTGATTGCTTTGGTTAAGACCTTGCTGTTCTTTGTGTTCGGGTATTTTTCGGGAAGTATCCTGTTCGCAAAGGTCTACGGTACGCTTTTTAATAAGGATATTACGGGCGGGAGTAAGGACAATAATCCCGGTGCGGCAAACGCCTTTATGCAGGGCGGTATGCTCTGCGGCAGTCTGACCCTTATCGGCGATCTTTTAAAGGGCTTTCTGCCTGTGTTTCTTTACATAATGGCGTCGGGCGGCAGGGCGGACTTAGGGATCGCGCTTGTGCTGGCGGCTCCTGTGATTGGGCATAATTATTCGGTTTTCTACCGCTTTGGGGGCGGCAAGGGTATCGCCGTCTCGTTTGGCTGTCTTTTGGGGCTTCTTCCGCGTCCGCTTCCCGTTCTTATTTTGGCGGCGTGCTATATCACCCTTTCGATAGTAGTCCGAATTTCTCCCCATTATTACAGAACCCTTGCGGCATACGCCGCTACGTCGGCGCTGGGACTGCGCTTTGTCCCCGAATGGGGCATAAAGCTCGGTATGACCTTTATCGCCGCGCTGATAATCGTCAAGCACTTAGCAAGCGAGGAAGCTCGGCAAAAATTCCGCGTTACCCTGCCCGCGGTTGACGATTTAAAAGGATTTATAAAAAAAGCAAAATAGCGGCCTTGATACCGCTTCAGTCTGTCGAAAAAGCCTATTTTAGGCTCCCCTTGTCAGGGGAGCTGTCACCATAGGTGACTGAGGGGTAGTCAGAAAAGGCTTTATTAAAGCATTTTCTCTCCCTCCGTCACGGCAAAGCCGTGCCACCTCCCTCGTCAGAGGGAGGCGAAAGATAGTTTATCGACACTCTCTAGCGGCCTTGATACCGCTTTTTATATTCGAAAATATTATAGTGGAAATTTCGGCAATAATATATTATAATGTGTATAATGTATTTTTTCGTCTTGAAAGGAAGATTAATATGAAGAAAAAAGGACTTATTATTCTATTCGCGGTTCTCGCCGTGATAGGTTTGATTATCGGCGTGGTTGCGGGCTCCTACAACGGACTTGTCGAGCAGAGGGAGACGGTTGACAATGCGCAGTCGCAGATTTCGGTTCAGCTCCAGCGCAGAGCCGACCTTATACCCAACTTTGTCGCGACGGTAAAGGGCTATTCGAATTACGAGCAGGAGACATATACCGCCGTTACCGAGGCAAGAGCCGCAGTTTCGGGCGCAAAGACCGCTTCAGAGCAGGCGGACGCCTCCGCACAGCTTGATAAGGCGATTAACGTTTGGGTAAACGCCGTTACCGAGGCGTACCCCGACCTTAAGGCGAACGAGCAGTACAAGGGTCTTCAGGACGAGCTGGCAGGTACAGAAAACCGCCTTGCGGTCGCCCGAAAGGACTATAACGAGGCGGCTAAGGAATATAATGTAGCGGTTAAAAGATTTCCTAAAAACATAATCGCGGGTATGTTCGGCTTTTCGCAGGTCGATTATTTCGAGGCTCAGGCGGGAACCGAAAACGTACCGCAGGTAAGCTTCGACTGATTAGCTTATGAAAAAAATCATCACCTTTATCGCGGCGGCGCTGGCGGCGTGTCTTATAGCTCTGCCCGCCGCGGCGGCAAATAAATATCCCGAACCCGATTCGCGATTTTTTGTAAACGACTTTGCCGACGTTATCGACAGCGACGCGGAGGAGGAAATCTACTCCCGCGCGGTCGCTTTACAGGAAAAAACCACCGCGCAGGTGGCGGTGGTGACGGTAAACACCCTTGACGGAGAGGACCCGGCGGACTATTCGCTGGGACTCGGCAGACAGTGGGGAGTAGGTCAAAAGGGCGAGGATAACGGGGTTGTAATACTGCTTGCAAAGACCGAACGGCAGATTGATATTGCCGTAGGCTACGGGCTTGAGGGCGCTTTGCCCGACAGTAAAACGGGCAGAATTATAGACGTTTACGGGCTTGACTATCTTAAAGAGGATGATTTTTCCACAGGACTGCTTGAGATATTCAAGGCGATTGTCAACGAGGTATATATCGAGTACGGCGAAGAACCCGAGGCGGGCTACACCGAGATTGACGAAACAGACGGGGAAGAGCTTGACGGCTACGGCGCGAAGGTCGCCGTTTCGTGGGTAATACTTATCGCGGTTGTGGTTCTTTATCTTCTCATTTTCGGCAGAAGACGGCGCGGATTTTTTTGGTTCGGAGGTCCTCCGGGCGGCTTTGGAGGCTTCGGCGGCGGCGGTTTTTCCGGCGGTTCGGGAGGCTTTTCCGGCGGCTTCGGTGGAGGTGGCTTCTCGGGAGGAGGCGGCTCCTTCGGGGGCGGCGGCGCCGGCAGAGGCTTTTAACCGCTTTTTCAAAAACAAATTAACGGAGCATTTTAATGTCTGACCATTTTAACGGCAAGGATTACGGCGATTATTTTAAATCGCTTGAGCGGCGGCTTAACAAGGCGGAAAAGCCCGAGGAGCCGCCTAAAACATCCGTAAAGCCCACGCAAAAAAGCAGGGTAAAGAAAAAACACGGAATATACAAGGTAATAAAAATAAGAAAAGCCGTCCTCGCGCTTACTTTAGCCGCGGCGGTTATTTCGGTTGCCGTCTTTGCCCTATCGCATAACGGCAAAGGAGAGGCGGTTCCACAGGCTGCGACAGAATCTAAGACCGACGAGCCGGTAAAAACGGATAATACAGTAGAGAAAATTGTCTATAATATCCCCGACGATACTAAGGAAATCCCTGCGGACAACGACTGCGAGGGCGCGATTATCGTAAACACCGCGACCCACACGGCTGTGGCGGCGAGAAATCCGAAAAAAAGGCTTTACCCCGCCTCTACCACAAAGCTTATGACCCTGCTTGTTGCCTGTGATAATATTGAAAGCTACGACGATACCTTTACAATGACCCTCGACATTACCGACCCGCTCTATGTCGCCGAGGCTTCGGTGGCGGGCTTTTTAAACGGCGAGGTAATCTCTATGACCGACCTGCTTTACGGGCTTATTCTGCCCTCGGGAGCCGACGCGGCGGTGGCGCTCACCCAAAAAATATCGGGCGGGGAAACGGAATTTGTAAAGCTAATGAACGCAAAGGCAAAGGAGTTAGGGCTTAAGGACACCCGCTTTGCAAACGCGACGGGGCTTTTTGACAAGGAGCAGTACACCACCGCCTACGATATGGCGATAATTCTTGAAACGGCGCTTAAAAACCCGATTTGCAAGAAGGTTATTTCCACCTATCAGTACACCACCTCTAAGACCGAACAGCACCCCGAGGGCATACCCCTTTCGGCGACCCTGTTCGAATATATGTACGGCACCGAGCCCGAAACTGCGACAATTTTGGGCGGCAAAACGGGCTTTGTCAACGAGTCGGGCTACTGCATAGCCTCCTACGGCACAAACAACACAACGGGCAACGAGTATATAGTAGTGACCCTTAAAAACTCCTCCCGCTGGCCCGCCTTTCATGGGCAGATTGATTTGTATAAGCAATTCGCTGATTAATTCGGAATTCGGAATTCGGAATGCGGAATTAAAGAGGTTTTTATGGATAATGCAGTAGTCGAAAAAAGCAAGTCTTTTGCTATTAGAATTGTGCGTGCTTATAAATACCTTACTGCGGAAAAGAATGAGTATGTGCTTTCAAAACAACTCTTGCGAAGCGGAACAAGTATAGGTGCAAATGTTAAAGAAGCAATAAGGGGACAAAGCAAGCCCGACTTTTATTCCAAGCTCAATATTGCGCTCAAAGAGGCGAGTGAAACCGAATATTGGCTTGAAATATTATACGAAACCGAGTATATTGATAAAAAGCTTTTCGACAGTATAAATTCAGACTGTCAAGAACTGATAAAACTTTTAGTATCAATAACTAAAACTCAGAAACAAAAATAATTCCGCATTCCGCATTCCGAATTCGGAATTAAATAAAAAAACGACAAGATTATTACCTTGCCGCTTTTAAGCATAATTTGTTGTAAATTGTAATTATATTTTATCGCATTTTCGCGAAAAGTCAAGTGAAATATGTGGAAATCGTGAATTTTCCGTGAATTTTTACCTTTTTAACAAAAAATAATTTTGGCGGTTATTAAATTTTACCCCTGCCGTAAAGGAGCGGTCATAAAATGCAGAAAAACGATGAAATCGAAATTGAAATAACCGATATGACCGACGAGGGCAGCGGTATAGGACGGTACGGCGGTATGGCGGTTTTCGTGCCGCTGACGGCGGTGGGGGACAGGGCGCTTGTAAGGGTGCTCAAGGTCAAAAAAACCTACGCCTACGGCAAGCTTATAAGCCTTGTTTCCCCCTCGCCCGACAGAACCGAAAGCGACTGCCCCTCCTTTTCTCGCTGCGGCGGCTGTGTTTACAGGCATATTAGCTATGATTCGGAATGTCGTATCAAGTCTTCGAGGGTGTACGAGGCGATAAAGCGCATAGGCGGCGTTGACCTAATGCCGCGCGAGATAATTAAATCTAAAAGTCCCGACCGCTACCGTAACAAGGCGCAATACCCCGTGGCGGCGGACGGCTCGCTGGGCTTTTACTCCTTTCACTCCCACCGTATCGCCCCCTGTGACGGGTGTGCGCTCCAGCCCGAAATTTTTGATAAAATCGCCGCTGTATGCACTGAGTGGATAAGGGAAAATGGTATAAGCGTCTACAACGAGGAAAGCCACCGCGGCTTACTCCGTCATATATACCTCCGACTTGCCGAAAAGACGGGGGAAATAATGGTTGTCGCCGTGATAAACGGAGAAAAGCTCCCCTTTGCCGAGGATTTAAAGAACAGGCTTTTATCGGTTTGCGGGGAGGGACTTAAAAGCCTGCAAATCAATATAAACCTTGACAATACCAACGTTATTTTGGGGGATAAATGTAAGGTGCTTTACGGCGTGGACTGCATAACCGACATTCTCTGCGGCGTTAAAATACGCCTGTCCCCCCTCTCGTTTTATCAGGTCAACCGAGCCACCGCCGAAAGGCTTTACCAAAAGGCGGCAGAATATGCCGCGCCCGAGGGCAAGATTATTTTGGACCTTTACTGCGGCGCGGGGACTATCGGGCTTTCAATGGCAAACCGAGCAAAACAGATAATCGGCGCGGAAATCGTGCCCGAGGCGGTAGAGGACGCAAGGTATAACGCCCGGCTTAACGGCATTAAAAACGCCGAGTTTATCTGTGCCGACGCGGCGCAGGCGGCAAATAAGCTTTGCGCGAGGGGAGTATCGCCCGACGTTGTTATTTTAGACCCGCCGCGCAAGGGCTGTTCTGCGGAGCTTATTAATACCGTTGCGGAGGATTTCCGCCCGGAGCGGGTGGTCTACGTTTCCTGCGATCCCGCGACCTTGGCGAGAGATATAAAGCTTTTTACCGAAAAGGGCTATTCTTTAGAGGAGTACACCCCCGTGGATATGTTCCCCCGCACCGCGCATGTTGAGTGCTGTGCGCTGTTATGCCGCGCCCAGGCTGTGCTTTGCACAGCAACGATATAAATTCTTTTAAGAATTTATGATATACGCTTCGCGTTCGATATGTGCTTCGCACGCGATGTGTCCTTGCGGGACGAGAAAGGAATTTATATCGCAGCCGAAGACTATATCAAATTTTGCCAACGTCAAAAAATATCGAAAAGGAGCTTTAAAATTGTCAGCTACAAAGAAATTTCACATTACGGCGCTTAGCGTTGTTTCCTGTTTTGCAGTCGTTTGTCTGCACACAAGTAGTTTTTGGGACTTTTCAAAAAGCCTAAATTGGATAGCGGGAAACCTTGTTGAAAGCGTTTTCTACT
>CAMCIX010000017.1 GCA_945875045.1 uncultured Clostridia bacterium
AACCCAAAGCGGCGCAAACGAGGTAGCGCTGGGCGACAGCAGAGCCGATAACGCCACGGCGCTTATGACTATGCGGGACGCGGCGGTGATGCCCCTGCAAATCATTAAAAACCGCTTTTATTCCTTTGCGGAGGAGCTTGCGCGAATCTGGGCGGATTTTTGGGTCACCTACTACGGAAGACGGAAAATAAAGCTTTTCGACGAGGGAGGAACAAGGTATGTTCCCTTTGACGGAGAGCGTCTGAAGGGCGTTCTGATTAATGCAAAAATAGAGGTCGGAGCAGGAACCGCTTACAGCGAGAGCGAATGTACGAGCACCCTATTGACCCTTTACGGAAAGGGAATTATCAACCGTGAGCAGCTGCTTGAGCGGCTTCCAAACAGTATTCTTCCCGACAGGGAAGGACTTTTAAACCAAATTAAGGAGGAAAAGCAGAATGACGGGATATGACGTTTTAAAAAGAGCCTCGGGCTTGCTGGGGGCTTCGGGCGCGGCGGACGCCGGTGCCGACGGAAAGCTTGCGGTAACGGAAGGGCTTGAGATAATAAATCAGCTTGCGGCGGATTTAAAAATAGACGGGCTTTCGTCGATTTCGGGGGAGCTTGATATTCCTGCGGCTAAGGCGGAAGCCCTTTGCTACGGTGTGGCTATGCTTTTGGCACTGACCGAGGGCGACGCAGGCAAAAATCGGATTTTTGCCGAAATATATAATGCAAAACGGGGGACGGCTTTGGCGGAAAAGGCGAGCATAACCGACCGTCTTCCTACGGTGACGGTGGGGTAGAGATATGAAATTCGGTTCATTACAGCAGGACGCCGCTAAGGTGTTAAGGGTGAGAAGCTTTAAGGAGGGAACGGTAACCGACACGCTCCCCTCCGAAATACCCGACGGCGCCCTCGCAAACAGCGAGAATATGTGGCGTGACGGCGGTCTGTTATTGACAAGATTAGGCCTTTTAGCCGATACGGGCAATATAATCAAAAGCGATAATCCCTCTGCCTACGACAGCTTTTCCTACCGTATTGCCGACGGCGAGGTTTACATAGACGGCGAGTGCAAAAAAATCGCGGTTGAGGAATATTTGGAGGACGATTCGCATTATTTCTGCCGTATGTTCTTAGTGGGGGAGGACGGGATTAGCTCCCCCACGGGTTATTTCCTTTTCGACCGTATTACGGATATTGATTTTTATATACCGACAAATATCCTTTTTTACAGTGGAAAAAAACTTAACGGCGCGGGAGTTTTTGCGCTTGTAAGCTGTGAAAATATATACAAAACCTCGGAAAAAAGCTGGCGAATATACGAGCTTTCCGAGACCCTTGACTCCTGGCAGGAGTATGACAGCTTTTATACGCCCGTGGTTTATATTAACGGCAGAGGCACTCGCTATGAGGAGGCGAGAGCGACCGGCTTGGCTTTTACGGGTCAGCCCAAGCTTTTGGAGTCGCAGAATATGCTTACCGACTGTTTTAAGGCATATTTCACCTCGGACGGATATTCCTCCTGCTTTAGGCTCCCTTTCTCGGGTCTCAATAACAAGGCGGTAATATGCCGAGTTTACAAAACGCCTTCCTCGTATACCGAGTGGCGTATTGCCGAGGGCGGCTCCTCGGCTACAGCCGTTTTCTATACCGCGCAGATAACCCTTAATATAGACCGAGAAAAGGGTATGATTTATTTCACCGATTCCGCAGGGGAATATTCCGTTCCGATGATGAGCCTGTATCACGAAAACAACATATGCGTAACGGCGGGAAAGGAGCCCGAGTACGGCATTGAAAGCGTGGTTTCTTCAACCTGTCACGCGGCGTACGGCGCTAAGATAATTTTCTCGGGCGGAAGCGATAAAAATATAATTATAAGCGTAAACGCGGATAATCCCTTGTATTTCCCCGTCGGCTCTTTGGGCACTGTGGGAGGTGATAATTCCGTAAACGCACTGCTTAGCTGTAAAAACGGACTTCTTGCCTTCAAGGAGGACGCGATATACAATATCACCGTAAAAAACGGTTCGGCGATTAATTCAAATTCCTTGCTTGCCGACGACAGCTCGATATTCACAACAAACGATACCTTTACCGTTAAAAAAATAAACGGAGGCAGGGGACTTAAAAATAAACATACCTGCCTGCTTTGCGATAATTACGCCGTGTGGCTCGGAACCGACAAAAGGCTTTACGCGCTTAACACCTCCTCCTTTGAGATAACCGAGCTGTCAGGGGCAATAGCGAACCGCTTGGAGCTTTTAAGCGACTCGGAGCTTCAGTCGGCGTTTGCGGTAGAAATTGACAAACGTTACCTCTTGCTAACGGGCAGTAAAGCTGTTATAATGGATTACCGTGAGAGGGGCGTTAAAGCTCCGTCCTGGTATTTTTGGAGCTTCAATAATATCAAGACCTTGGCGGGTATGTCGTATAACGGTAAGCTTCGGCTCTTCTGCGTGGGCTCGGACGGCAAGGTTTTATATACCGCAAGGCTTTCGGGGGTAGAGGATACCGAAATACGCCTTACGGACGGTTCGCCGCAGGTAATTAAAACAAACGTTAAAAGCAGTCTTAAGACAAAGCGGTTTGATTTCGGAAGTATGACGGGCAAAAAGCTTATCGACTGTATTTTTTTAGCGGCTTCCGCAGGGGAAAAGCTTGAAATTTTTATTAACGGCAGACGCTTCGATTCTGTAAGGCTGTCCGAGCCGGAGCTTGACTGCGACAGCGGAACCCTCAAATCGGTTAAGCTTATTCCGCATTTAAACGCGGTAAAATCCTTACAGCTCGACCTGAAAGCCGAACACGGCTTTTCTTTGGGGGAGCTTTCGGTAAATTACAGAGAGTCGGTATAATTACATCGGAGGAAATAATGAAAAAAGCGTTGATTTGTCTTTGCCTTTCGATATGCCTACTTGCGGGGTGCGTCCCCGAGAATGCGGTAAGCGAGGGCGGGAAAAGGGAAAATACAAGGTATTCCGACGTCGCTTCGTCGGGAGTTTGGCTGTCGTACAGCGAAATAAATTCTATGCTTAAAAGCGAGCAAGGCTTTAAGACAGAATTTTCAAGGGTTATTGAAAATTTAAGGTCTCTTAAAATCGAGGAAATATACCTACATATACGCGCCTTTTGCGACTCGCTGTTTAAATCCGATTATTTTCCGCTTGTTTCTGCCGCGGAGGGTTTGGATTACGACGTATTTGAATACATAGTAGATTCCTGTCATACGGCGGGAATAAAGGTTCACGCATGGATAAACCCTTACCGAGTGCTGACCTCCTCGAGCAATCCCGAGGATTTAAGGCAGGACAGCCCTGCGTACAAGTGGCTTCACGATAATGACCCCGAGAATGACAAAAACGTGGCAATCTGCAACGGAATATATCTTAATCCCGCCGAGCAGGAGGTAAGGGAGCTTGTTATAAACGGCATACGCGAGGTTTTGCAAAAATACAAGGTGGACGGCATACATTTTGACGATTATTTTTATCCGACAACCGCCCCCGAATTTGATACGGCAAGCTATGAAAAATATAAATCGGGGGCGGAAAATCCGCTTGGGCTTTCGGATTGGCGGCGCTCAAACGTAAACGCTTTAATATCCGCCTGTTATACCGCGGTGAAGTATTACGATAAGGATATTCTTTTTACGGTAAGCCCTATGGCTTCGGTTGATAAGAATTATAACGAGCTTTACGCGGATGTTTCCGCTTGGATTAAAAACGGATATGTCGACTGTATAATTCCTCAGCTGTATTTCGGCTTTGATTATCCCGAACCCGAGTTCCGTTTCGAAAACCTGATTAAAAAATGGATAGAGCTTGCCGCCGAAAATGACGGTGTGGAGCTTAAAATCGGCTTGGCGCCCTATAAAATCGGTACCGATTCCGAGCAGGATAGGGAGGAATGGAACGAATCTGCGGATATTATCGCAAGACAGGCAAGAAAATGTCGCGAGAGCGGCGGCGTATCGGGATATGTTTTGTTTTCCTATTCTTCACTCTTTTCTTCAAACGGACTGAACGTAAAACAACGTGAAAATTTGGAGAATTTTGTAAATTCTCCTGATTGATTTTGTAGTGCTTATCGGTATTTTGGTTGCTGTTTGACGTTACAATCAACAAAAAAATCATACGTATAAAGTTAATTATGTGCATCACAATGTCGATATTTGTTAGGTTTTAACAAATATCGACATTAACTTTTTTCGTTTGTTTCGGAAATTTAACAAAAAACACTTGAAAAATGCTTAGAATGCTGATATAATAAATGCGTAAAAACTTTATCGGCGGATTTTTTCCTTTTGAAATATCTCCGCCGCAGAAAGAAGAGGTGCGAAAATGAAGGAATTTTATAAGAGCTTCGGCTCCGGAATTACAGGAGAGGCATATAAATATTTGGGCTCTTTTTTAAGGGGCGACGCCGCAATTTTCAGGGTGTGGGCACCTAATGCCGCTTCGGTTTCGGTCGTCGGTGATTTTAATAGCTGGGAAAAAGACGCAAATCCCATGAAAAGAACCGACGGCGGTATATGGGAAACCGAGATAAAGGGTCTTAAGCGGTATGATACCTACAAATACGCCGTTACGGGCGGCGACGGTATGACCGTTTTTAAATCCGACCCGTATGCGCGTCATTACGAAACGGCGCCCGCCAACGCTTCAAAATTATATGAGTCGGAATACGTCTGGCAGGACGCAGAGTGGCTGGCGGAGAGCAAGCGTAAGAATATATACGAATCCCCCGTAAATATTTACGAGGTTCACGCAGGCTCCTGGCGCAGGTTCCCCGACGGCAGTCCCTTTGATTACGTAACCTTAGCAAACGAGCTTGCGGAGTATCTTAAAAAAATGAATTATACCCACGTTGAGCTTATGCCGATTACCGAGTATCCCTTTGAGGGCTCCTGGGGCTATCAGGTGTCGGGCTATTTCGCCCCGACCTCCCGCTACGGAACCCCCGACGATTTTAAGAAATTTGTGGATATTATGCATGAGAACGGGATAGGCGTTATACTCGACTGGGTTCCCGCCCATTTCCCGAGGGACGGCTTCGGTCTTTTCAGGTTTGACGGTACGCCCTGCTATGAATACGCCGACCCGCGCAAGGGCGAGCATAAGGAGTGGGGAACGGTTGTCTTCGACTACGGTAAGCCTCAGGTCAGGAATTTCCTTATTTCGAGCGCGGTTTACTGGATAAAGGAGTACCATATCGACGGACTGCGGGTTGACGCGGTAGCCTCCATGCTTTATCTCGATTACGGCCGTCAGGGGGGCGAATGGGTTCCCAACTCCTACGGCGGGCACGAAAATCTTGAGGCAATTGCCTTTTTAAAGGACCTAAATACCGCGGCGTTTAACGCTAATCCCTCGGTTATGATGATTGCCGAGGAGTCCACCGCATGGCCGCTTGTAACAAAGCCGCCGCAGGACGGGGGCTTGGGCTTTAACTTCAAGTGGAATATGGGCTGGATGAACGATATGCTCCGTTATATGTCGCTCGACCCGCTATTTAGGAAGAATAATCACGATTGCCTTACCTTCTCCTTCTTCTATGCTTTTTCGGAAAACTTTGTCCTTCCGCTCTCGCACGACGAGGTGGTACACGGCAAGTGCTCTATGATTCAGAAGATGCCTGGCGAGTACGATATGAAGTTTGCCTCGCTCCGTGCGTTTTACGCCTATATTATGGCGCATCCGGGCAAAAAGCTTCTCTTTATGGGTCAGGAATTTGCCCAGTTTATCGAGTGGAATTATAAGCAGGAGCTTGACTGGATTCTTCTAAGCTACGATAAGCACCGTTTAATGCAGGAGTATTCGGCTACGCTTAATGAGTTTTATCTTAAAAATCCCGCGCTATGGGAGATAGATTACTCTTGGGACGGCTTCTCCTGGATTTCAAACGACGACAACACGCAGAGCATAATAGCCTTCCGCCGTATGGATAAATCGGGAGGGGAGCTTATCGCGGTATGTAACTTTGTTCCCGTTGCGAGGGAGAACTACCGTATCGGCGTGCCTAAAGCGGGAACCTACCGCAGAATATTCTGCTCGGACAGCGTAAGCTTCGGCGGTACAACCGAGGATACGCAGGTTAGCTACAGAAGTAAAAAAATACCGATGCACGGTTATGAAAACTCGGTAAGTCTTGATATTCCCGCAATGTCGGTAAGCTTTTACCGCGTTCCCGCGATAAAAAAGACTTCGCCGCGCAAAAAAAAGTAATAAATTTTTAAATTCTGCATATTATTGTAGGGTTAGAAAAATAAAATGTCGGGAGTGTTGATCTTGAACAGAAAAAAATGTGTAGCAATGCTTCTTGCCGGAGGACAAGGCAGCAGACTGGGAGTGTTAACAAGCAAAATTGCAAAGCCCGCGGTTCCTTACGGCGGGAAATATCGCATAATCGATTTCCCCTTATCCAACTGTGCGAATTCTGGTATTGATACTGTAGGTATTCTTACCCAGTACAAGCCTCTTGAGCTTAACGATTATGTCGGCTCGGGTAAGCCGTGGGATCTTGACCGCTCAAACGGAGGGGTACATATTCTGCCGCCTTATCAGGGACAGAAGGGCGGAAACTGGTACAAGGGCACGGCAAACGCCATCTATCAGAATTTGGAATTTATTTCCCGTTATGACCCTGATAATGTTCTCGTTCTTTCGGGAGACCATATTTATAAAATGGACTATTCCAAAATGATAAACGAGCATATTGAGAGCGGCGCCGCCTGCACGATAGCCGTGTTGGAGGTTACCCTCGAAGAGGCAACCCGCTTCGGTATTATGAATACAAGGGAAGACGGGACAATCTACGAGTTTGAGGAAAAGCCCGCCAAGCCTAAGAGCACCCTTGCTTCTATGGGTATCTATGTCTTTAATTGGCAAAAGCTTAAGAAATATCTTACGGAGGACGAGGCTAACCCCAACTCCTCAAACGATTTCGGTAAGGACGTTATTCCTGCAATGCTTAACGCGGGCGAGCTTTTAAGGGTCTACCGCTTTGACGATTACTGGAAGGACGTAGGAACGGTGGATTCCCTTTGGGAGGCAAACCTTGACCTATTGAATCCCAATATCGACCTTAATCTTGCCGACCAGAACTGGCGTATCTATTCCCGCACGACGGGTATGCCGCCACAGTACATTTCGGAAAACGCCGAGGTTGAAAATTCGCTTATTACCGACGGCTGTGAGGTTGAGGGCAAGCTTGACTATTCAATTCTCTTTGAAAACGTAACGGTCGAAAAGGGAGCTTCGGTCGAGTATTCTCTGGTTATGCCGGGCGCGGTTATCAAGAAGGGCGCTAAGGTGCGCTATTCGATAATAGCCGAGAATACCGTTATCGGCGAGAATGCCGAGATAGGAAGTGTGCCCGAGGAAACCGCGTCTGCCGAATGGGGTATTACCGTTATCGGCGATAATCTTACGGTAGGCAAGAAAGCCACGGTCGGACCGAAAAAAATGATAACCGAAAACATCGGTGAGGAGGAAAATATATGAGAACGTCTGCGGTTGCGGGAGTTGTTTTTGCGAATATCAACGATACATTGCTTAAAAAGCTTACCTCTAAAAGGTCGATGGCGTCGATTCCCTTCGGAGCAAGATACCGTTTAATAGATTTTCCCCTTTCAAACCTTGTAAATGCGGGCGTTTCCAGCGTGGGCATAATCACAAAGGAGAATTACCGCTCCCTTATGGACCATGTCGGCAACGGCGTGTATTGGGATCTTGACCGTAAAAACGGCGGACTTTATCTGCTTCCGCCCTATCTTACAAGCGGAACAAAGCGTTACAACGGCACGGTTGACGCGCTTCACGGCGCTATCGATTACATTGACCGCTGCAACGCGGAGTATATCGTGCTTTGCAATGCGGATACCATTGCTAATATCGACCTAAGCGAGGCGATTAAGAGCCATATCGAGAAAAAGGCAGATGTGACAATTGTATACCACAAGGGTAAGCCGCCCGTTAACAACGCGGATCTTATGCTTTTTGAAATCGGCAGAGGAAAGCGGATTGAAAAAATCAACTTTGAAACCGAAACCGATGAGAATACCGATTATTTCGCGGGCAGTATGGTTATATCCCGCGAGCTGTTAATGACGCTTGTTAACGAAGCCTATTCCGACGGTCTGATAAGCTTTACGCGCGAAGTGCTTGCCAATATGACCGATAAGCTTAAGATTTACGGCTTTGAGCATAAGGAGTTTGTCGCGGTGCTTGACGGAACAGACGCTTATTACGACGCAAGTATGGCTCTGCTCGATACAAAGGTTCGCCGTCAGCTTTTCGGAACGGGACGTCCTGTCTTCACCAAAACCCGCGACGATATGCCCACCCGCTACGGAACCAAGGCGGAGGTTAAAAATTCTCTTATTGCCGACGGCTGCGTTATCAACGGCACGGTTAAAAACAGCGTGCTTTTCCGCGGCGTAACGGTTGAAAAGGACGCGGTGGTTGAAAACTGTATATTAATGCAGGAAACCGCCGTCGGAGCAGCGGCAAATATCAAGAATGTAATATCCGATAAAAACGCCGTTATAGGCGAGGATATGGTTCTTAAGGGAACGCCCGAAAAATGCGTTTTCGTCAAGAAAAATCAGGTACTTTAGGCTGGCGAAAGTCGAACCCGTTACGGTTTGGGTATCTGCCTTTTCCCGCCGGCTTTGCACTCATTTTTGTAATACCGCGTATTCCTGCAAATTCGTGACTTTGCCGAACGAAAAAAGGCGGAGACACAAACTCTTCGACCTCCCATTTAGAAGAATTTTGATTCGGGCGAAGTCGAAGAATGAGGCAATACTGACGTATTGCAAGTGATGAGACAAGTACGAACAAAATTATTCAAATGGTAGGCGTGACGGGTTCAACTCTCGTCAGCCAAGAAAGGAAACAGAAAATGAAAGTTTTATTTGCTTCGAGCGAGGTTTTGCCCTTCGCTATGTCGGGCGGTCTTGCCGATGTTGCGGGCGCTTTGCCCAAGGCGCTTCGTCGCAGGTTTATAGGCTGTAGGGTGGTTATGCCGCTGTATGGCTGTATCAGCAACGAGCTGCGCGAGAAGATGACATTTATAAAGAGCATAACCGTTTCGGTTGCGTGGCGCAGACAGTACTGCGGTATTTTTGAGGCGCACATCGACGGTATGATATACTACTTTATCGACAACAAGTATTATTTCGGAAGAGACGGGCTTTACGGCTATTATGACGACGCCGAGCGCTACGCCTTTTTCTCCCGCGCGGTGCTGGATATTATTCCGCATATCGATTTTATCCCCGATATTATCCACTGCAACGATTGGCAGACCGCGTTAGTACCCGTTTTTCTTAATACAATGTACCGAGGAAGCGAGGAATTTCGCAATATCAAAACGGTATTTACCATTCATAATATTCAGTATCAGGGAAAATACGGATTGGACCTTAACGGCGAGGTACTGGGAATCCCCTATGAAAGCCAGAGTATTATTGAATATGACGGCTGTGCAAACTTTATGAAGGGGGGAATTCAGTGCGCCGATAAGATTACAACCGTTTCTCCCACCTATGCCAACGAGATTCTTAACCCCTATTATTCCCACGGGCTTGACAATATTCTTAAAAAGTTTACCTTTAAGCTTACGGGAATAGTAAACGGTATCGATTACGAGGTGTATAATCCCGAAACCGACCCGCTTATCTATAAAAATTTCGGGGTTGACGGATTACAGGATAAGGCGTATAATAAGAAAATGCTGCAAAAGGAAATGGGACTGCCCGAGCTTGACGGTGTTCCCGTTATAGGAATGGTAACGCGGCTTGTAAAGCATAAGGGACTTGACCTTGTTAAGCGCGTTTTCGAGGAGCTTTTACGTGCCGACCTGCAATTTGTAATTTTAGGCTCGGGGGAATGGGAGTTTGAAACCTTCTTCCACGAAATGGCGCAAAGGTATCCCGATAAGGTGGGACTTAAGCTCGGCTTTAATCCTCAGCTTGCCCACAGGATTTATGCGGGTGCGGATATCTTCTTAATGCCGAGCCAGAGCGAGCCCTGCGGTCTTGCGCAAATGGTTGCGCTCCGCTACGGTACGATTCCGATTGTAAGGGAAACAGGCGGTCTTAACGACACCATTTCGGACAGCGGCGACGGCGAGGGTAACGGCTTTACCTTTAAGAACTATAACGCCCACGAAATGGAAAATTCGGTCTGGCGCGCAATAGCGGGCTACGCCGATAAGGACGGCTGGGACATTTTGAGAAAACGCGCTATGAACTGCGATAACAGCTGGGGCAACTCGGCGAACGCATATATTAATCTGTATAAGGAAATTGCCGGCGAATAAGCCGGCATTTTCTTAGGCAATCGGAGGAACGTTATGTTAGATATTTTGAAATCGGTTATTTTAGGCATTATTGAGGGAATTACCGAATGGCTGCCCATAAGCAGTACGGGTCACCTTATCTTAGCCGACGAGTTTATAAAGCTCGGAATGGGCGAGGAATTTAAGGAGATGTTCAACGTCGTAATTCAGCTCGGCGCTATCTTGGCGGTAGTAGTTATCTTCTGGAAAAAGCTGTGGCCCTTTACGCTTGATAAGCGCAAAGGCTATAACTACATAACAAAGGGCGGCGGGATAATCAAGAAGGACATTATGGATATGTGGTTCAAGGTTATTGTCGCAATGCTCCCCGCGGCGATAGTCGGTATACCTCTTGACGATGTCTTTGAAAAGTATTTTCATAACTATATCGTTGTTTCCGCCGCGCTTATAATTTACGGCGTGCTGTTTATTTTTGTGGAGCGCCGCAACCGCGGTATAAAGCCTAAAATCAGCGGCATTTCGGAAATATCCTATAAGACCGCGCTTATAATAGGACTCTTTCAGGCGCTATCGCTAATCCCGGGTACCTCCCGCAGCGGCTCGACCATTTTAGGAGCTATAATAATCGGCGTCTCCCGCGTTGCGGCGGCGGAGTTCAGCTTCTATCTCGCCGTTCCCGTTATGTTCGGCGCAAGCTTTATTAAGCTCTTAAAGTTCGGTCTTAACTTTACCTCCGCGGAGCTCACGGTTCTGCTTGTGGGTATGCTCACCGCATTTATTGTCTCGGTTCTTGTTATAAAATTCCTTATGAGCTATATCAGAAAGCACGATTTCACCGCCTTCGGCTGGTACAGAATCGTACTTGGCATAGTTGTGCTGACTTACTTCCTTGTTATTGCGTAGGTGTCTGATATGAAATTACTTATCGCGTCGGATATTCACGGCTCGGCGTATTACTGCCGTATGCTTGTTGATGTTTTGGAAAAAGAAAAGGCGGATAGGCTATTACTGCTCGGCGATATTCTCTACCATGGTCCGCGTAACGATTTGCCGAAGGAGTACGCTCCTAAAAGCGTTATTTCAATCCTCAATCCCCTTAAAAACAAAATTTTCTGCGTTCGCGGCAACTGCGATACCGAGGTTGACCAGATGGTGCTCGATTTTCCCGTGCTTGCCGATTACGCGATAATACCTGTCGGAGAGCGCGTAATTTACGCTACCCACGGTCATATTTATAACGAAACAAAGCTCCCACCGCTCTGTGATGGGGATATACTTTTAAACGGTCACACCCATATACCGAAATTCACCGAACACTCGGATTATGTTTATATGAACTGCGGCTCGGTTTCTATCCCGAAGGAGAACAGCCCGCACAGCTATATGACCTGTCTCTTATACACATCTCCGAGCCCACGAGACCTCTCTACA
>CAMCIX010000018.1 GCA_945875045.1 uncultured Clostridia bacterium
CTACACACTGCATATCGTCGGCAGCGTCAGATGTGTATAAGAGACAGCTTGTCGTATGCACCACGGGCGGGTTAAACATTTTTCTTTCAATGCTTTTAGCCCTATTAGCAGGCTGTCTTGCGGGACTTGTCACGGGAATATTTCACACCAAGTTCGGTATTCCCGCAATTCTCGCAGGAATTTTGACCCAAATTGCACTTTATTCGGTAAACCTACGAATTTTGGGCGGAAAGGCGAATCAACCTCTTTCGGTCACGAAGTACAATCTGTTGATTTCACTTCGCAATATTAATAAATCTCTTATTGTCTGCGCCGTATTTGTTCTTGTCATAATCGCGGTGCTTTACTGGTTCTTCGGTACCGAGCTCGGTCATTCGCTTAGAGCTACGGGCTGTAATCAGGCAATGGCAAGGGCGAACGGAATTAATACCTCCACCAATAAGATTATCGGCTTTGTCCTTTCTAACGGCATTGTCGCTCTTTCGGGCGGACTGCTCGCGCAGTATCAGGGCTTTGCCGATGTAAATATGGGTCGCGGCGCGATAGTAATAGGTCTTGCCGCTATAATTATCGGCGAGGTCGCTTTCAGCCGACTTTTCAAGAACTTTGCGCTAAAGCTTTTAGCGGCGGTTTTCGGCGGAATAATCTATTATATCGTTATCACATTTGTTCTCTGGCTTGGCCTTCCTGCGAACGACCTTAAATTGCTTTCCGCGCTTGTTGTGGCTCTCTTCCTCGCTATCCCCTACTGGAAAAGCAAAATATCCGAAAAAAGAGTAAAACCCATACCCGGAGGTGCAGAAAATGCTTGAGATTAAAAACGTATACAAAACCTTTAACCCGGGCACGATTAATGAAAAGCGCGCCTTAAACGGGCTGAATCTAACCCTTAACGACGGCGATTTCGTGACGGTTATCGGCGGAAACGGCGCGGGAAAATCCACAATGCTTAATATGGTCGCGGGCGTTTACCCCGTAGACAGCGGCTCTATTGTAATTGACGGCTCGGACGTTACAAGACTTCCCGAGCATAAAAGAGCTAAATATTTGGGCAGAGTTTTCCAAGACCCGATGATGGGCACCGCCGCCGATATGTGGATTGAGGAAAATATGGCGCTCGCAAGTCGCCGCGGTCAATTCAGAGGACTTAAATGGGCTATAAGCAAGGCTGAGCGCGAGCAGTTTAAGGAAATGCTTAAGGAGCTTGATTTAGGGCTTGAAAACCGTCTTTCCGCTAAGGTGGGACTGCTTTCGGGCGGTCAGCGCCAGGCGCTTACTTTGTTAATGGCGGTTATGAAAAAGCCTAAGCTTTTACTGCTTGACGAGCATACCGCGGCGTTAGACCCCAAAACCGCTGCTAAGGTGTTAGCCCTCTCGGATAAATTCATTGAAGAGGGTCACCTCACCGCCATGATGGTAACGCATAATATGAAGGACGCAATTGCCCACGGCAACCGACTTATAATGATGAACAACGGTCAGATAATCCTTGATGTTTCGGGCGAGGAAAAGAAAAAGCTTACGGTCGAATACCTCCTCGAAGCCTTCACAAAGCTCAGCGGCTCCGAATTTGCAAACGACCGCGCCCTGCTTTCGTAATATTAAATTGCGGTAGTTCAGGGATTCGGCTCCCGCAGCCTCACGTCTTAATCGCGGAACGGATAAATCCGTTCGCTACACTATACTTTTTAACGTAGGGAAGGCATTTATGCCTTTCGCTATACAAACCCCGGTTTATCCCTCTAAATTAACCAAGCTCTGCATAAGCTTTATTTTCGAGCCTTTGCAGAGCTTGTTTTTTATTTTCTTTAATTAATACGTCTTTGGCGACTATGTATTAATCTGATAAAGATTAAATAAAATGTCAGCTTATTTTAAGCCTTAATCTTAATTTGTCGCTTATCATTGCGATAAACTCGCTGTTTGTGGGCTTGCCGCGGTCGTTTTGAATGGTATAGCCGAAGTAGGAGTTTAAAACGTCGATGTCTCCCCTGTCCCAAGCGACCTCAATCGCGTGGCGTATTGCACGCTCAACCCTTGACGAGGTGGTTCCGTGATTTTTGGCGACGGTCGGATACAAAAGCTTTGTGACCGAATTGATAATCTCGCTGTTCTTAATGGATAAAATTATCGCTTCCCTTAAATAGTGATAACCCTTGATATGCGCGGGAACGCCTATCTGATGAATAATCTCGGTCACCATAAGCTCAAGCTCGGGGTCGGTTACTACATTGTCCTTTACCACCACGGGGGAAATCTCGTTTTTCCAGCCTGAAAGCTGAATTATTCGCTCCGCCATTGTGTTGATGTCAAAGGGCTTTAAAAAGTAATAGCTGGCGCCTGCGTCAAGGGTTTCCTTTTCAAGCCTTTGATTATCAAAGCTTGACATTGCCATAACCATAGGTCGCTCCTTTTTATCCATATCCTTTAGTCCGCTTAAAACGCCGATTATATCGAGATTCGGCATAAAAACGTCCGCCAAAACAACGTCGGGCTTCTGCGATTTAATTTTTTCGAGAACGCACTGTCCGTCCTTTTGGCATAAAACAACATCCATTCCATAGCCCTTGAGTGCTTTTGCACAATTCTGTCCTAATTCTGTCGAATCATCTGCTATGACAATCTTTAACTTTTTCCGCATTTATTTGCTACCTCCAATAATTTGCTTTACATATATTACCACGTTTTTACGTAAATTGCAAGTGATAATACAAAAGAAGTGTAAAAAAATTAAAATATTGCATTTTATGTCATTGGTTTCGATATTTCGACAAAGCAAATCTACGGTTTTTTACTCTTTACAGCACATTTTGCACGGTAGTATTTTTATCTCGAAAAAAATTATTGACGGAAAAAACAGAAAAAAGTAACCGCGGCTGCAACTCCTGCAGACGCGGTTATTTGGCAAAATATTACATATAATTAATAATTTTCTGCGCAGATTTCAAAGAAGCTTTGCGGGTGAGCGCATACGGGGCAAACCTCGGGTGCCTTAGTGCCGACCGTAATATGTCCGCAGTTACGGCACTCCCAAACCTTAACCTCGCTCTTTTCGAAAACAGCGGCGGTTTCAACGTTTTTAAGCAAAGCGCGGTAACGCTCCTCGTGGTGCTTTTCGATAGCGGCTACCATACGGAATTTTTTGGCAAGCTCCGTAAAGCCTTCCTCCTCGGCGGTCTTTGCAAAGCCGTCGTACATATCGGTCCACTCGTAGTTTTCGCCCTCGGCGGCAGAAAGCAGATTAGCGGCGGTATCGCCTAAGCCCTCTAACTCCTTAAACCACATTTTTGCGTGCTCTTTCTCGTTCTCAGCGGTCTTTAAGAAAAGTGCCGCAATTTGCTCGAAGCCCTGCTTCTTTGCAACCGAAGCAAAATAGGTGTACTTGTTTCTCGCCTCCGACTCGCCTGAAAAGGCGGCGCGGAGATTTTGCTCGGTCTTGGTCCCTTCATACTTACTCATTTTAAATTCCTCCTAAATTATAATATGTGATATAGAAGCTTCTATATACATGCTATTCATTTATTTCGGCGATAGTAACGCCATTTTCGCCCTCGCCGAAGGTTCCTGTGCGGAAGGTTTTAATATTTTTGTGGGTCCTAAGGTGCGCCTGAACCGCCTTTCTAAGCGTTCCCGTTCCCTTACCGTGAATTACAGTAACGGTGGTGATACCCGAAAGTACCGCGTTGTCGATATATTTATCAAGCTCTAAAATAGCCTCGTCCGACGCCATTCCTCGGAGATCCACCTCGCCCGTAACCGTGCGGTTAGCGCGGGAAACAAGCCCCGAAACACGGCGGGTTTTCTTAAACTCCGAGGACTCGCCGCCCTTCTTTTTAAGGCGGAGATTTTCAAAGTCGGTCCACATTTTTATCGCGCCCGAGACTACCAGCGCCTGCTTTTTGTCGGGCTTTACGTCAAGCACCATCGCCTCGCGGTTAATATCGGCTACAAGCACGGTATCGCCCTTTTGAAGAGCGGTTACCGCCTCGCCCGCGGCGGCACGCTTGGTTACCGGATCGGCGCTTTCTTCAAGCTCGTTTAAGGTTTTTTTGTAATCTGCCCGCGCCTTTTCTTGGAGCTTTGCCGCGTTTTCGGCGTTTAACTGCTTTTTCATCTCCTCAAGCTCGTTTAAAAGCTGTGAAGACTTGTATCTTGCGTTTTCGATAATGCGGTTTGCGGTTTCGCGCGTCTCGCTCATAAGCTTTTCCTGCTTAACCGAAAACTCGTGCTCCCGCTGTTCCGCCTTTTTCCTTGATTCTTCAAGCCTGTAACGCAGATTTTGAACCTCTTTGTGTTCCTGCTCCGCCTGATTTTTCGCCGTTTCAAGGGCGGCAACAACCCGCTCAAAGCGCATATCGCTGTCGGACACCTGCTGTTTTGCGTTGTCAATTATGCTTTCATCAAGCCCCAAACGGCGGGAAATAGCAAAGGCGTTGGAGCGCCCGGGCATACCGATAATAAGCCTATAAGTCGGCTTTAATGTTGTAACGTCAAACTCGCAGGAGGCGTTCTCTACCCGCTCGCTGTCGATAGCGTAGGATTTAAGCTCGGGGTAATGGGTCGTCGCGACAGTTTTTGTTCCCAACAGCTTAAGCCGCATTAAAATCGCTTTTGCGAGGGCGGCGCCCTCGACGGGGTCTGTTCCGGCGCAAAGCTCGTCAAAAAGCACTAAAGAATCGTTATCCGCCTGCTCGGTTATCGAGATTATGTTAACCATATGTGACGAAAAGGTAGAAAGAGACTGCTCAATGCTCTGCTCGTCCCCTATGTCGGCAAAGATTTTACCGTAAACGGCGATTTTACTGCCGTCGTCGGTCGGTATCATAAGACCGCACATCGTCATAAGGGTAAGCAGTCCCACCGTTTTAAGGGTTACGGTCTTGCCGCCCGTGTTCGGTCCCGTGATAATTAAGGTATCGTATTCCCGCCCCAATTCAAGGGTAACAGGCACCACGGCTTTATAATTAATAAGCGGATGGCGTGCTCGCTTTAAATAGGTGTAGCCGTCCTTGTTAATTTCGGGCATACTCGCCTTCATTTTATAGGCAAGCTTAGCCTTTGCGAAAATCAGGTTAAGCTCGCAAAGGGCGTTGTAGGAATAAATTATGCTGTCGGCAAAGCTCCCTGCTTCGGCTGAAAGCTCGGACAAAATTCGTTCTATTTCCTCCTGCTCCCTAAGCTTTAAAACCCTTATTTCGTTATTGGTCTCAACCACCGTCATAGGCTCGATAAATATTGTAGAGCCTGTCGAGGAGGTGTCGTGCACAATACCGCTTATCTGCCCCTTATGCTCCGCCTTTAGAGGAACTACGAATCTGCCGTCGCGCTGGGTGACGATAGCCTCCTGCAGATATTTTGCATTAGGTCCCCTTACAAGCTTATCAAGGCTTTCGCGGATTTTACCCGATTTCGCCGTGATTTTGCGCCTTATATCGTAGAGCGCGGGTGAGGCGTTATCGTTTAACTCCTCCTCCGATTTTATCGCAAAGGTAATCTTTTCTTCAAGATATTTATTAGGCACAAGAGCGGAAAAGAGCGGGTCAATGGAGGTGTTTGCCATTCCCGAGCAGTCCGCCCGCCAGCTTTTAACCGAGCGTATGACCCTAAGGGTCTCGGCAATATCCAATAGCTCGGGGATTGAAAGCACCGCCGACGCCTCGGCGCGTCTTAAAAATGAGGAAACGTTTACCGCCGCTCCGAATGAGGGGGCGGAATACCGCGACATAAAGGTATAAGCGTCCCCCGTGTTTTTAAGGGCGTCCGATACCGCGTTAATATCGGTTTGCGGAGCAAGAGAACGCGCAGAATCCGCCGCGTCGGCAAGCGAAGCCTCCTCGGCTAACATATTTAAAATTTTATCCAGCTCAAGAGTTTTTAAATATCTCTCGATTTTATAGTCCATACTAACTCCTTTTTATACATTAGCTACGCTGTTATAAAAATCCAGCGCCGTAAAACGGTGGTCGGTCTGTACCGTTATATATTTACCCGTGACTTCCGAAAGCCGTTTAGCGCAGTTTTCGGGAACCGTAAAGGAATAAAGCCGACCGAATTCCGAATAAACTATATGCCGCATTGCCGAAAGCATTGTACGGTCAAGCGTGGCAAGGTCTGAGGTCTCCCTCTTGCAGTCGCGGCATAAAAGCCTTCCGCCCGATATATCAAAATACATTATATCGTCCTCAAATTTTCCGCAGCCCGAACAGGCGATAAGATCCGGCATAAAGCCGGAAAGCGCCGCCGCCCTTAGCTCGGTTATCGCCTTAATAAGGGGCGGAAAGCGTTTTTCCTTGGTTAAAAAATGCAGGGAATTGAGAATAAGCCGCAAAAACTCACCGTCCGGCACACCCGAGGCTACAAGCACATAGCACAGCTCGCAAAAATACTGGGCTAAGGAAAGCACCTCAATTTCGCTCCCCGCGCCGAAGAAAAGCCTTATAGGCGAAGCCTCGTAAATTTTATAGGTATCCTTTTTCTTTAAAATCGTAAAGCTCGAATATGTAAGCAGGCTTGTCGCCGCGCCCTTTTTGGATTTTATAGACTTAGCTCCCGCCGCAAAGGCGCGTATTATGCCGTAATCACGCGTAAAGAGAGTAACCAGACGGTCACTCTCCCCCATGTTCATTTCCTTTATCACCAAAGCCTCGGTTGTAAAACGCGTCTCTGATTCCTTCACCTGTTCCGTTCTCCTTACGCGAATTAACAAAAGTCAAATAGTCGCTTACACTGCCGCTTTTCAAAAAATTCTCCCAAGATTTTTCGTTTTCCATTTAATTTCCCGCCTGTAGTAAAAGATTACACTAAAAGTTTTCTCCTTTACGGCGGTCATTATAATAGGAAATTACAGTAAAAAACAGTTTAGTCAAGCCCAAAGGTGTGAATAAGCCCCTGACGGTTGCGCCAGTCCTCCTTAACCTTTACCCAAAGCTTAACCGAGGCGCGGATGCCGAAAAATTCTTCAATATCCCGCCTTGCCAAGGTGCCGATTTTTTTAAGCATAGCGCCGCCCTTACCGATAATGATACCCTTGTGCGACTCCTTTTCGCAGATAATTGTCGCCTCAACCTCTAATATAGGCTCACCGTCCGAGGTATCACGCTCAACAAAGCGTTCAAGGTCAACCGCTATTCCGTGCGGAACCTCTTTATCAAGACTGCGTAACAGCTTTTCCCTTATCATTTCGGCAACCATAACCCTCTCGGGCTGGTCGGTAATATCATCATCGCCGAAATAATGGGGCGAGGGCTTGGAAAAGCCGTAAAGCTCGCTTAAAAGAATATCCACCCCGTCGCCCGTCCTTGCCGAAAGCGGGACAACGGCGGTAAAATCAAATTCCTTTGTATAAATGGTGATAAGGGTCAAAAGCTCTTCCTTTTTTTCGAGCAAATCAATTTTGTTGATTACAAGCACAGCCTTAAGCCTTCTGCGGCGAAGCTCCTTTATAAGCTCGACTTCAGCAGGGGGTAATCCTCCGTCAAGGCTGAATTTAGGCGCCGCCTCTACTACAAGCACGGCGGCGTCCACGTCCGCCATACCGTCGCCGACCGCCTTGTTCATATTTTTGTCGAGCATATTGCGCGGCTTATGAAAGCCCGGGGTGTCGATAAAAACAAGCTGGTCCGCGCCCTTAGTTAAAATACCCGTGATTTTGGTGCGGGTAGTCTGCGGCTTGTCCGATACAATAGCCACCTTTTGCCCCAAAATACGGTTCATTAGGGAGGATTTACCCACGTTCGGTCTGCCGATAATTGTTATAAAAGCCGATTTTTCTTTCATTTATTATTCCTTTGTTAACAAACTATGTATTACAGCTTATTGATTGCAAGTCCGAGAGCTTCGAGTACCTGCTCCTCCTTCTCGCGCATAACGGTTTTTTCAAGTCCGCCCTGCTCATGGTCGTAGCCTAAAAGATGAAGCATTGAGTGAACCGTCAAAAAAGCCACCTCGCGCTCGATTCCGTGACCGTACAAATCCGCCTGAGACAGCGCGTGTTCAACCGAAATCACTATATCGCCGAGCATCTTAGCCCCTGTTTCGGGATTTACGTCGTATTCCCCGTTTTCGCCGAGGGGAAAGGACAAAACATCGGTCGAGGCGTCGATGTTTCGGAACTTTGAGTTCATTTCCTTAATCATTTCATCGTTAACAAGGGTGACGTTAACCTCCGCAGAGTCCTCAAAGCCCTCAAGCTTTAATGTTGCGGTACACGCCTTTCTTATAAGCAGTCTTGTACCCGTGGGCAGCTTAATTTTCTTCTGACTGTCCGTAATATTAACCTTTACACTCATTTCTTTTCAGCACTTCTTTCATAAGCTTTTATTATTTCCTGAACAAGTCGGTGACGTACAACGTCCCTCCCCGTCAGGTAATGAATTGCAATATCGTCAACATTTTTAAGAATTCTAACCGCGTCCTTAAGTCCCGAGCGTTTGCCATCGGGCAGGTCAATCTGGGTAATGTCCCCCGTGACAACCGCCTTTGAGTTAAAGCCCAAGCGGGTTAAAAACATCTTCATCTGCTCTGTGGTGGTGTTTTGCGCCTCGTCGAGGATAATAAAGCTGTCGTCTAATGTTCTTCCCCTCATATATGCGAGAGGCGCGACCTCAATATCCCCGCGCTCCTGACATTTTTGAAAATTTTCCGCTCCCAGCATATCAAAAAGCGCGTCGTAAAGCGGACGGAGGTAAGGGTCGACCTTTTGCTGTAAATCGCCGGGGAGAAAGCCTAATTTCTCGCCTGCCTCGACCGCGGGGCGGGTCAGGATAATTCGGTTTACCTCCTTCGCCCTGAAGGCGCTTACGGCGCTCGCTACAGCAAGATAGGTCTTTCCCGTGCCCGCAGGTCCTACGCTTATGGTTATCGTGTTATTCTTTATCGCGTCGATATACTGCCTTTGACCGATGGTTTTGGGCTTAACGGGCTTTCCCTTTGAGGTTATGCAGACGCAGTTCGCGTCAATCACGGCGTTTATCTTGCCGTCGTCACCGTCCTCAACAAGGGAGGCGACATAGTTAATGCTCTGCTCGGTTATCTGCTCCCCCTTGTTTATCATAGCAAGCAGACCCTCAACCGTCCGCGCCGCGTGCATCACGTCGGTAACCTCGCCCTTAATTTTAATCTGCGAGCCGTGGGAGGTAATTACCACCCTGTATTTTTTCTCGATGCGCTTGATGTTCTCATCAAAATTGCCGAACAAATTTACAATTTGTTCTATGCGCTCAATATCAACCGTCTGTTCAAACAAGCCTTACGCTCCTTAAGCATAAATAATTTTGTTGGTTCTTAGTATATTATACCACATTTTTTTTTAATTTCCAGTACTAAATAACATATTTTCTTCGACAGCTATGTTTTCTTCGGCGGAAATTAGCGCTTTTAGGCGAATACCCCCCTCTATTTCGTCAAATTCACGATTTTTTACCTCAAAATCGGCGATTTTTTCTACCTGTGCCGCCCTTGTAAGCTCCTCCTCAAGCTCCTTTAAAAGCTCTTCTTTACTGAGAATTACCTCTTTTTGAGCGGTCATCTCAAAGTATTTTGTATACAGCCTTATGGGAAGACTTTTCCCGAGAAGCGAAGCCTCTTTAATCTCTGTTCGGCTTTCATAATTGCCGTTTTCGCGCCCTAAAAACAGCGGAATATTTATTCCGAAAAATGAAAGCACGCTTTTTTTCTTGATTTTCCCTGTTTTTTCTCCAACAGTACGCTTATAATATCCGCTTACCGTAAGCTCTCTTTCGGTTTTGGCGGTAATACTGCCGGCAGAGCAAACGAATTGGGTGCTGTCGGCGCGCTCTATTACGCCCGAAACCAGCAAATCCCCCTTTGCCACAGTATCACCCGGCTTAACTAAGCAGTTGCCCGAGGTAATGTTGATTTTAGTAATAATGCCGTCCGCAGAAGCCTTAAGATTTGTAGGAGTTCCCTTTTCCTCGGCTTTTTGAGCCGCTTCGCTTACATTAACAGTAACCCTACAGCCCTCTATATTAACCGACGCCCACGCGAGCTTATTAAGCTCCAAAAGCAGCTCCTGCTTTGCGGTTTTCGGATTAACCGAGCTTTTAAGTCTTCCTTCTTTTACCCCTATTTTTTCACAGGCGGCTAAAATATTCTTTTCGGGAACGGCCTTGTTGCCGCTTACCTCCACCGTCCAAATAAAGCAGGACATAACCTCTAAAAAGCAAAAGAAAATTGCCGCGCCTACGGGTATACCTAATCGCTTTTTATATCGCCCTACAATAAACGGAAAACCGCGCCTTTTTAAAATATGAACCCTAATACCGCTTTTTGGGGCTACTCGGGGCAAGGTCTTAAAATCCCTTACCGTCATAAATCCGCGTAATTTTTTATCTCTGCGTTTTATGCTCCACAGAGATATGCCCTGCTTTGCGCAGATATTCAAAATTATCTCTGCTACGTCCCCCGAAAATTCAACCTCTAAGTAACCGATTATAAATCTGTAAAGCCAAAGCATAGTACTTCACCTATACGCAAAATTCAAGCGAGGACATATTGCCCTTTACGGTTATTGTCGTCCCCTCAAACGCGGCTATATCAAAGCTGTTCCCGCACAGAATAAGCGCCCCTTTAGGCAGTTTAAGCTTTAAATAAGTATCGCTGTATTCAAAAACGCCCATACAGCCCTCGACCGTTATTTCTCTGTTTCCGAAAAGCTCGATATGCGCTCCGCCTACCCGCCGCGCTTCTTCGCCTATATCGGAACAGCTGAAAATGCGCCATTTTTCCTTTGGCTTTTCGGATTTAAACTTAAATTTCTTAGACACAGTATACAACTCCCCTGCAATCAATCTTATGAAATAATCATTATAATAATTCCCGAAAGCATATACTATTTTAGGTGAGTAAAATGAAAAGACAAGACACACAAAATGCGTTTGCAATTATCTGCTCGGCGGCGTTTATAGTTATTCTCATACTTAAGCCCGAGCTTTGCACCAAAGGCGCGGCGGAAGGGCTTTTGCTGGCGGGCAGAGTAATAATTCCCTCTCTATTTCCCTTTACCGCCTGCGTGCTGTTTATAATGAAGTCGGGCGGAACCGAGCTTTTCGGCTTTGCCGCACCCTTTACCAAAAAGGTCTTTCACATTTCTCCCGAGCTTTTTTCAATTATGCTTTTAAGCCTTATCGGCGGTTATCCCGTTGGCGCGAAGCTATTAAATGAAGGCGTGAAATCGGGCAGGTTATCGCCTAAAAACGCAGGAATTATGCTTAATTACTGCGTAAACGCAGGACCCGCATTTGTGGTTTTAGCTGTCGGGGAGGGCATTATCGGCTCAAAGTCGGTCGGGTACATAATGCTTGCCGCACACATAATTTCCTCGCTTATTCTAAGCGTTTTTTTTGGATTTTTCATTAAGGACGATAAAGAAAAATCGCTTGTAAAAGCAGAAGACTTAGGCGCGGCGGATAATTTTGTAGCCTCGGTTTCCGAATCTGCCGCGGCGGTTTTCTCGGTGTGCGCCTACGTTGTGTTTTTTTCAACCGTAACTAAGTATATAAGCTTTTACACCGATAAAATATCTTTGCTTAAATATATTTTACCTCTGCTTGAGGTCACTAACGCGGTATCAAAAACCAAAAATATTATAATTATTTCTTTTTTATTGGGCTTTGCGGGGATTAGTATATGGTGTCAGATTTTAAGCGTAGGACGGCTTATTAAGCTTAATCTAGGAGTATTTG
>CAMCIX010000019.1 GCA_945875045.1 uncultured Clostridia bacterium
CCCTTACCCGCTCCAACACGCTTACGAGCATGGTAATGATAAAAATATCCTAATGTTGAACCATGACGTTCTGGACCTACAGGTGGATAACCATTTATAGCAATAGCTAATCTCCTTGCCGCAGCATTAGAACTCGCAAAAACATCACCGCCTATTCGGACATATGCGATTGCAGCTTTTTGAGGAATAGGCATACAAGGAAAGTATGTCGTTCGGGTTACATTTTTTCTCTTAAATGTTACTTTTGAGGCAATCCAATAATAATCTTGATAGCGTTTTGTTTGTATTACTGCCTTTGCTTTGGAAATATTTTTTTCAACAGCTTTAGTGACAACCGTTGTTGCACTTTGAAACAATACTGTTATTCTATTCCACAGCCAACTTAGACCTATGCTCACTGCTGAAGAAAAAGAATACCATGATTGTTTAAATTGTGGAGTTGACATATAGCTTGTTGAAATTGCAACACACACCGTAGCTAATATTGCAATACCTAGGAACGTCAAATCATCAACCAGCAAGAAATGTCCTGTGATATCATCAAAATTAACCGAATTGTTATTGCAATACGCAAACAAATTCATTCCAATAATGTTATCATTATTCAATAACATCATACTCGGCTCATCAGCATTAATAAAGCTACAAAACTCGGGGTTATAATACCTTGACTGTAAGTAGTAATATCCCGTCTCGCTGTCAAAATAATAGCCACGGTAGCGCATTGGGTTGATTGCTCCTACCGTATTTGCCAAAGAGCCTGTCGCGGATAAAACCTTGCCCCATGCGTCATATGTATATGATACTACCAAAGCGCCGTTTAAGTCAAGTATGTCTTCAATATCACCCTGAATATTTTTAAGGTAGATATATTCCGTTCCGTTAAGATTAAATCCTATAAGCGAATTTTCGGCATTATAGCGGAAATAAAGCGTGTTTGTTCCGTCATACTGTCCCGTAATTCTGCCGTCCACCGTAGTGTAATAGGTGGTAATTCCGTTTACTGTCTTTTCGGTGCGGATGCCGTTATCGTCATACTTGTAACTGTATGTATTCGTGCCGTTTGTAATCGACGAAAGCCGTCTTCCCGCAGTCCAGCTATATGTGTAGCCGTTATAAGTAAGTAGATTGCCAAGTGAATCATATGTAAGTGCATTTCCGTCAAACGAGGTTAAAAGGTCGCTCCAAACAGAATTACCGTATGTGTATGTGACGGTAGATGTCGGAGTTCCGCTAACCGTTTCGGAGGTTGTATAAGGATAGTGTTTTACACTCTTTATATTTCCGCTTACGCCCTCGTACTCATAAATAACCGTTTCGTTTAATTCCTCATCGTCAACCCTTATAAGCTGTCCCGCATTATCGTAATAATACCGTTTTTCTTTGCTTTCGGTATTATTATCAAGAGGCGGAAGTTCATTTTCTCCGAGTTCATAATAGTCGCCGACCGTTTCGGTTACAGATATAATATTCCCGTAATCATCATAGTTGTAGGTATAATTGCTCTCCGTACCGCCAAAGGTGTTTTTAATGGTCATGGGCAACTTATCTGAATTATAGGTGTAATCCGAATTTAAAACGCTGTTTACTCCGTTTTTAACCGTAACGTCACTTATGTTTTCATCATCATCAAGCACGGCAGAATATGTAAAGCTACCGTAATTTAGACTGTTTTTGGTAAAATCGGTAGAAAAACTTTGCCCGTTAAAGATTTCGGTTATGCGCTCCATATCGGGTACTGTTTCGCTGTCGGTAATCAGCTCATATTCTTCGCCTAAATAGCCGGGCGGAAGTTCTAATCTTTCAAAATTCTCTTTTATATAAGAATATTTTTCGGTCAGCTCCCCGTCCGCACCTATATCGCTTACCGTGACAGTATTTTCCGTAAATATGGTTTTTACATTGTTTATGCAGTCGGTCTTTGAGGTCAGTTCGCCGTTTTCGTCATAAGTATATGTATAGGCAAGCGTATCACCGTAACGAAGCTCTGTAATATTGCCGTCGGTGTTATAGGCATACGAAACGCTCTGACCATTGGCGTATGATACGCTTGACAATAGTTCCTTTGCATCGTCGGTGTAGCTATAAACCGCAAGCGCAGTATTGCCCGCACGAACCTCCTCGACTTTTTGATTACCGTTTGTAAGAACCGTGTAGCAGCTTGCCCTGATTTCGGACAGCGTGCCGTCCTCTGCATAGTAATACCTTATACCTGAATTGACTTCTTGACCGTTGTTGTTGTATGAATCGTTGGCGGGCGTGCTTCTAAGCCCGTCATAATTCGGATTGTATTCCGCCTTGCTAAGCTTTTGCTTTACTCTTCCGTATATGTCGTAAACGGTACGGCTCTCTACCCCATTTTCATCTGCGGTGCGGATAACATCTCCGTTTAGGTTATAATCATACGCGGCGTATTTATAATCTGGGTCGCCCTCACTGTTCTGCTGTTCGGATAATAGCCACCCGACAGTATTGTGACAGCTTGTAACGGTTTTACCGTCCGAACTGCTCTCACTGCTTAAATAACCGTTGCTGTCATAGGAATAGCTGGTTGTAATTCCGTCCGACATCAAAGTATTTACCGAGCCGTCGGCATAATAAGCATATCTTGTGTTTTCGGTTTCCTTGCCGTTAAGCTCTTTTACGGCCGTAAGAACATTGCCGTTAGCGTCATAGGTATAGCGGCTCACTTCACCGTCCGAGTTTTTGGATTTCAAGAGATTTCCATCTAAATCATAGGTGTTATACTCTGCATAAGTTTCATCGCCGTTTATTTCCGTTACACCTACGGTATTACCGGACAAATCATATGAATACCTTATCTTTCCCCCGTCAGCGTTTTCAGAAACCGCAACGTCACCGTATATATTGCAATAAATATTTTGCTGAACGCCCTCGTCCGTACTGCTGAAAGTCAGATAATTATATCTATTATATATATACCTTGCAGTAATTTTGCCGTTTTCGGAAAGAGTTAAAGAATTATCCGAAGAATCATACGCATAATCGGTGGTATTGTCGTCGCTGTCGGTAATGGACGACACAGAGCCGTCGGTTGAATACGCTATCCCTGTAAGCGTTTTGCCGAACGCATCCGATACCCTTGTAAGCTTTTCTCCAATATAATCATAACGGTAGGTCACGGAAGATAATACTCCCGTCACGGTCTGAAGTCTGCCGTTTTCGTTGTATGAATAATTAACTGTTCTACCAGAACAGTCGGCAACAGAGGAAAGCCGTCCGTTATCGGCATATGCGTAGGTATATTCTCTGCCCACGCTGTCGGTCACCTTTTGTATTTTGCCGTTTAAATCAACATCTATTGAAACCGTGTTGCCGTTTCTGTCCGAAATAGAAATAAGATAGCCGCTCTGATTAAAAACATAGGTTAAGCCGTCTTCACCCTTGAAATCAAAGCCTCCCGCACTGTTTGCGGTAAGGGACGCACGGCTGTAATCACAAACATACTCGCCGCCAGAAAGCTTAAAGCCGTATCGCCTGCATACCTCATCAACAATGAAATCGGCTTTTTCCTCAGCGAGGCTATTTGCCTCAGCCTCAGCCTTTTGGGATCTTCTGCTTACCTCTTTCAAGAGCAGCTTATATCCTTTTCCGGCAATAATGGTTTTTGTAGTATATTCCTGCCCGTTGTTAAGCTTATTACATTTAAGCAATACCGGCGAGCAGTGCAAATAATAACCGCGCCGTTCCGAGTCGCCGTTAAACCAATTGTAGCCGCCTTTCGAATAGAGCACCTCAAGACAGAGGTTATTTTCGCTCTCGGTAGGCTCGATAGGTATATATTTTTTCATGTTTTTAAATTCCTTTCTCCGAAATTTTCAGGTACCGCATACCATCTGTAATCGGGAATATATCGCCTGTCAGACGAATAATCACAGCAATCCACAAGCACGATATACTATTTTATCTGTGTGCTTGTATATACCGTACATACGGTCAACATCGCTTATGCTCGATACCGTCTGTGCGACGCAGTCGGGCACAGTTTCATAAAGCTCTCGCACCCATTTTTTTGCAACATGGGACGGGCAGGTAATAACATTAACCTTGTCGCCTTTTTTGCCCGCACTTTTTTGATAGGCATACAGCGCCGCTGCGCCTATTTTTGTTTTGCCCGCACCGCAGCTCGCCGCAAGTATTCCGAGCTTTTCGTGCTGTAGACGGCGTTTAAGAGCCTCCGCTCCTGCTAACTGGGCGTCGTAGAGCGAGTAACCGTTCTTTGAGCGGATATATTCGTTCGCCTCCCTTAATTCCTCGCGTATTTCCTCCTTTGAGGGCTTGAATACCGGCACAAAGGTATTCTGTATGCGTTTTGCAATCGCTGTGCCGAAGGCTTCAAGGTAATTTGTAAATGAGCGTATACCGCTGAATGCGGAATCTCCGCGGACGCCGCCGGGTATTTCTATCTCGCCGGATTTAAGCCCGTCGGTAAGCACCTTGGATATTTTCCTTTCATCTTCCTTTATGCTCATTGTATAAGCGCAAAGAGGAAGGCTCACGCTGTAAACACTAAGCCTTTTTAAAAGCTTTCTGTCGATAAGCTCACGTATAAAGTATTCGCTCCAACAAGGAAAAAGCGGAACCGACAGCTTTCGGTCAAGCTCCGAAAACAGCTCCTCCTCGTTTTTGCAGAAGAAGTACATATTTCTCGGTTTTTCCTTTCCGTCGTCGGTAAGCTCGTCGTCCTTTACCTTCATAACACATTCGGCGCAGGTTTCGTAACTCACAGTCCGCCTTTCGTAATTTCTCACCCCTTTACTCGAAAGCACGGTATCTGTCTTTTCGCCCGGCAGTCTTATAGAGACGCTGCAATCGCTGAATATTGCGTCCGACATAGACTGCACCGTTTCCGGATAACCTCCGAACCTTAATACGATAATGTTTTTATTTCCGTCAAACACCACCGTATCCGCGTAGTTTGTGACGCTGATTACATTTTTGTCGTCCTTAATTGTAATCGGCATCAGCGTTTGGCATTTTTCGCTGATAACACATCAGTCCTTCCTGTTTTTTAAGGCGGTAAGGCATACCTTAAAGAAATTCCGAATACAGTGTAAAATTCTTTTCAGATATGCTTACCGTTCTGACCTTACGGTTTATGTAAAAACAAAAAAGACCGACCCTCTCTGCATAAATACAGAGTTAAGGTCGGTCTATCTTGTGATTACCGAATTTGATTTGTGGGAGATTGAGGTTACCCTAAAACGCAAAAAAGCCGGACTTCTCCCTTTAAAGGAAAAATCCGACCTGTTTCCTCAAACCAATGTCTTCTGAGAGACATCACACTCAAACCATGTTACAAGTGTATTATACTCTATGCAATAATGGTTGTCAACCGAGAATGCGGTTTTTGTTTTTAAAAACTTGACATTTTCACAAAGCGTGGTATAATATAAATGAAATAAGGCAAACCGATAGACGGCTAGCCCCAAAAAAAGCGTTAAAAAGATTTAGCCGCTAGTTTTGCAGACCGGGCGGCTACTTCTTTTTTATTGCAATGTCAGTATATAAAACAACAATTAAAATTATTATTATGTACTCCATCGGCAACGCCCCCTTTCGAGAGCAAGACTTAGCCGTTTACCGTTTAAGGTTTACCTTATTCCGACAGTATTATACCATTATATCACGGTTTTTGCAAGCAAAATAACGCCTTATTTTCTAATGACAAAAAGAATAAAAATAATTTCCGAAAAACAGCCTGTCAAACTTGACAAATAGAAAATATATGCTATATAATACAGGCGGTGTAGAAAATACACCCTGTCTTCTTTTGAGGAACGCCTTTTGCATGTGGCGTTCCTCTTTTGTTATTTTATTTAATGATTGTTTACAGAACATTCCTTTTCTGATATAATTAACATAAGTCATTAATGTTACTATTATAAAACAAAAAGAAAGGACTGCTATTCGTGAAAGAAAAGAAGAGTAATTTGAATAGAATAATCGCATTGTTTTTATCAAGCCTATTAATTGTACTCTCTGCAAACATTACAATGGTAACTGCACAGACTCTCCAACAAGACAATTATTCTGAACAATCAGCTTCGGAAGACAGTACATTCGTTTTATCAAAATCAAATATCCAGATCGGTGATGATTACTCGCCGAATGAAGCAGATACTGAAGAACCGGAAACGCCTTCATTCTTCAGCACGACCGATACTGTTGGTGACCCAATGGTATACCTTACTCAGAAGTGGTTAAATCAAGAATATGGTGACGTCCCGGGATTTGGATCTGTTACGGAAAACGGGAAAACCGGTTGGAATGTTATCTACGGCTTAACGCGTGCGTTGCAGCACGAATTGGGAATAACTGAGCTTGCCAACAACTTCGGACCGTCTACAAAAGCATTATATGCAAAAAATCCCTTACATAGACAGGATGGTGTTACTGACAGAAAATTTGCCATATTGCAAGGTGCGTTATGGTGCAAAGGATATAATCCCGGATACTATCTTACAGAAGATCCTGAAACGGGAATAGTCAGCTTTGAAGAGATTTTCAATGACAAGGTTGAAAAAGCAGTCATATCCTTAAAAACTGATGCCGGATTTATAAATCCGGACAGTGTTGTTACTCCGAATTTAATGAAAGCGCTGCTTTCAATGGATTCCTTTAAGCTTTTAAGCACCTATTACGGCGGAACATATGAAGTTCGTTCTATGCAGCAAAAGTTTAACCGTACATATGAAGAATACATAGGAGCCTTAGTACCTTGCGACGGTGTATACGGGAGAAGCACAAGCAAAGCTTTGGTATTTGCTTTACAGGCAGAGGAGGGTATGCCTGTAGGCACCGCAACCGGGAATTTCGGACCTGCAACAAGAAGCCATTGTCCTCAAATACCATACGTCAGAAATTCCAATGCCGCCAAGGATTATAACGGTAATTACTATACAGACGCTCAACTCTCGAGAATTATCGAACTTGTACAATTTGGCTTGTTCCTCAACGGCTTCGGAGACGGAATATTTGATGGAAAGTTCAATCCAGTGACGCAGCAGGCCGTCCTTGACTTCCAATCACATTATGCACTGCCGAGAACCGGGAAGGTAAACCTTGATACATGGATGTCACTCTTTATAAGCAGTGGCAACCCAAACCGTTCTGCTATAGCTGCGGATTGTGCTACAATACTCAATCCCGCGAAAGCAAAAACCCTTTACGACAACGGATACAGATATATCGGACGGTATTTGACCGGAACATATGCCGGTGGTCAAAGCAAAGCGCTTACCATAACGGAAGCTAAGATTATTTTAAAAGCAGGTTTACGCTTTTTTCCAATTTATCAAACGAGCTCAAACAGCGAATCATATTTCACCCCCGAAAAAGGTATTTCAGACGCACAATCTGCAATAACGGCAGCTGATGCTCTTGGATTGCCTGCAGATACGATTATATACTTTGCCGTGGATTTCGACGCCATGGATTACCAAATTACAAATAGCGTTATTCCTTATTTTGAAAAGGTTTCCGAAGAAATTGCCAAGAGCCGATATAAAGTCGGAGTCTACGGAGCGCGAAATGTTTGTAGCCGCGTTGCGAAAGAAGGTTATTCCTGCAGTAGCTTTGTAGGAGATATGTCTACCGGTTTCAGCGGAAATTTAGGCTTTAAAATTCCTGATAACTGGGCGTTTTCTCAATTTGCCAACCTTGAAGGCGACAATGCTTTAGGCTCTGGTGATGGAAGAATTGAAATAGATAAAGATGCTTTCTCGGGAAGAGATCAAGGAGTATCTAAGCTCAGATCAAGTAAAAAAGCAATATATGTTCTTCCCGGCTATTTAGGTTCAAGGCTTTACACTGCTGACGGAAACGAATATTGGGCAGATCAGGATAGGCTAAGCGCTGATATTGAAAATTATGTAATTTGGGGTGAAACAAGCAACAGAAAAGATATTTTGAGGCTTGACGAAAACGGTGAAAATTCCAAAGTACATACTGATATATCCAAGGATTTTTACGGTACAGCTATGAATTCGGGTGATAACGGAGTATATAAAAACCTTGTCACCGCACTCAAAAAGCAATGTAAAGGTTATGATGTTGTTTTCTTCCCGTACAACTGGCTTGCCGACTTAAACGACTCTGCAAACGAGCTGCAAAATCATATTAATGACAACGGTTATGAAAGCATAGTCTTTGTCACCCATAGTACCGGCGGTTTATTAGCCGCAAGGTATATTGCAAAAAGCACCGCAAACAAAAGAAAGGTTGAAAAAGCCATTCTGATTGCTGCACCGCTTTACGGAACATATTATGCGCTTGAACCGTTAGAATCCGGAAAGGTCGATTTGGTTGATAGTATATTAGCCGAGCAATTATCAAAAATGGGTATTGAAGGGCCTCTAAAATGGTTGGCATATCAACGCACCTATAAATATGTACGTAAGGCAGTGCATAATTCTCCGACAACCTATCAGCTTTTACCAAGCATTGAATATTTAAAGCTTATGCCACAGTTGTACGAAGATGAATTTAAAAATGCTAAAGCAGTTACAACGCTTGATGAGTATTATAACATACTGAACCACAGTTCAAATCTCAACTCAAAACTTACTAACGGAAATAACCGCAGTCATAAGATCTTCAGGAGCAATATTGGGGACATAGTATCAGTTTTGCAAAGCGTTGATACTACATTGATTGGTACAAGTAAAGGAATTAAAACGTATTCTGTTGCACAGTATAAGATAGATGCTTTCGGAAAATCCGAAATGATAAGTATTTCAAAATCCAAAGACGGCGACGGAACAGTATTAGCTGCCAGCGCATTTGCACTAACTGCGGACGGAAGGCACAGGTTAAAATATAAAGATTTTGCTGACGAAGGTACATATGATCATATGGCTTTGGCTATGAACAAAAAACCAATACAGTATGTATGCGATACCATTAATGGAAAAGCTTATGTGTCACCTGCTGAAGAAATTTCATTAATGTCAGAATCAGACGATAATATAGGAATGTCTGACAATATAAAAATCAATTATTCAAGCAACAAATTTTTAACTGTAAATATCTATGATGAGAGTAATAATAATGTTGCGCAAATTTCCGACAATAAATACTTCGGATTTGATGGTGATAAATTTAGCTTTACTCCGCTTAATATTGAAGAAGATAATTGTCGAGCGGTAATTTATATGCCTAACAGTGGCTATCAAATCACGTTCAGTTACGGTAATGAAGCCGGAGCTGTGGTTGATTTTGAGGCTGAGGTTTCAACCCTTGACGCCGACGGCTGGAAATCTGCCGGCGTCACCGATACCAAAGCTCAAACATCGGAAAACGGTCTGCTCGCGTCGTATGACGGAACACAGAATATCATAAACGCTTCTAATATTTCAGAAATAGTTGGCGGCACGTTGCAAAATCACCTGACCGACTGGAAGCTACCGGCAAGTATGAAGCTTGACTTTAACACAGCGCAAAAAATCGAAATCACCGGTGAAAATGCACAGCTTGTTTCCTCTGGTCTTATTTGGAGTTCATCGGATGATTCTATTGTATCGGTCTCATCAGACGGAACCATCACAGCTACCGGTTACGGAAAAACTACAATATCTGCAACAGACGGAAACAAAATAGAAAGCTGTGAAGTAACCGTAAAATTAGATGTTCAATCAGTCAGCTTCCAAAATCTTGTTATGACGGTTGGCGAAAGAAGCGTAATCTCGCCTGCGTTCACGCCGATAAACGCAACACAGACAGATATGGTTTATACCTATGAGGAAGGAACCGTCATAAAAATTGACGAATACGGCGTTATACACGCACTCGTACCGGGAACAATAATCGTAACAGGAACAACCTCCAACGGAGTCTCCGATACCTTTACTATCACCGTAACCGACGCAGATTTCACAAGAAAATCCGGTGATGTTAACGGTGACGACAGTGTAGACATAATTGATCTTGTCAAAGTGAAAAAGCATATTGCCGGTGCCTTTATCCTGACAGGAATAGACTTCAACACCGCTAATCTTGATAAAAACGGCGATGTTAATTCCTCCGATTTGATTCTTTTACGCAAAATATTATTGAGCATTGATACAGAGTAGAGGGTGTTTGAATGAAAAAACTGAATACCAAACGAAAGATTATTATCTTCATTGTCGCCGTACTTTTCGTTATTGCCGTCATATGCTCCGCCGTCTTTGTTCACGGCTTGATACAAAAGCATCGCATAGCAACAAGAAAGCCCATTCTTAAGGTAATGTCCATGATCCCCGGTGGGTGGATAACACCACGGAAAGAAATTTATTATATTGTCTATGATAACGGCGACTATGAGGAGACCGAAGAATTTTCCACTTCGCAAGCAAAAACCTATGATTTGTATTTGTACGATGAGGAACATATGGATAAATCTGAAATTCCTGATACCATTCCCCCTTATGTTGATAAAATCATAGCTTATATAAAAGATAAGGGTTCAATTTACTTGACAGAAAGTTATTTTATATGTGGCGATCGATATTTTTTCACTGTGGATGGTGACCATGAATGCTTTTTGTACGAATACTTTCCGCAAAAAGATAAGGCAAAGCAAATTACCAAAGTGCAAAACCACGATATAGTATATGTCGAGCTTTATTGATTTTCCCTGTAAATGCGTGATTGCATGAATAAGCAAAATGACGTACTTAAAATTATAATTTCATTTATTGCCGGTATGTCCGTAATATGCGCCGCCTCTTTTGCTCGTGATTTGGTAAAAATACATCAAGCTGCGACAAGAAAACCTATTCTTAAGGTAATGTCCTTAATCCCCGGTGGGTGGATAACACCATGGAAGGAAATTTATTATATTGTCTATGATAACGGCGACTATGATGAAACCGAAGAATTTCAATTAGCAGATATAGAAATCTAAAATTTATATTCGGTAGAGGACATAGAAACAGATTTAGAAGGAATGCCGGAATATTCAAAAAATAAAATTGATTATGTGAACAATCTGAAAAACGGCAATATATATAATCTTTATTTAGTAGACAATAGATGTTTTTTCGATATTCATGATAGCAGAACACTGCAAAATGAATACACCGGTACAGTATTTGAATATTTTCCTGAAAGCAATTCTGTAGAAAAGCTCGTACAGTTCAAAAAGAATTATACAAGGCATGTCGAGCCTTACTGAATGTGTTTTTTCATGTCAAAGAGAGGAACGCCTTTTGTCCTGTGGCGTCCCTCTTTTTTTACCATCTTGCAAGAATCTTTCCGTATATCAGCTTACGTTCATAGCTGTATTTGGTTATAACGATTATTACCTTATCCCCTATGTGAAAATCACTGTCGTACTGGTCGGCGGAATAGCTGCACAGGCAGTCAAGCTCGTCCTCAAGGCGGCAGAAAAGCCCGCCGCGATACTTTCCCATTATTACAGACGCACGCCTTGAATCTATAGGGTGCCGCAACTGGGCGCCGTCGAAGGGATGAGGCTGCGCCTTCTTTATAGATACGGCAAGCTTCATATTATCGGGGTCATAGTATTTAATTACAGCCTCCTTTGTCTCGCCGGCGTGATACCTCTCCCGCAAATCGGGAATTGCGGCATACGATACGTCCGAAACCACTGAAAAAGTCAAGCGAAATGTAGAAAATCGGTAGAAAATGTGGTAT
>CAMCIX010000020.1 GCA_945875045.1 uncultured Clostridia bacterium
ATATTACGGGTAATATTATTTCGGAAAGCAAGGTCGCCGTGACTGCCGAACAGCTCCAAAGCGTACTTTGCGCTTTTAGGGGTAAAATAATGCAGAAGCCGCCTATCTACAGCGCCCTTAAAAAGGATGGCGTGCGGCTTTATAAGCTCGCACGTGAGGGTAAAAACGCCGATATAGAAAGCCGCGAGGTTGAGATTTTTTCGCTTGACCCTATTTCACCCCTTAACTCCGATAACGTTTTTGAAATCGACGTTCACGTCTCAAAGGGGACCTATATAAGGTCGCTTGCGCGGGATATAGGGGAGTATTTAGGCTGCGGAGCTTGCCTTACCGCCTTAAAAAGAACCTATACCGGCGGATTTTCGCTTGATGAGTGCGTTTCGCTTGTTGAGCTAAACGAGGAAAATATTTCAAAATACCTGTTAAGGGAGGAGCGGGCGGTCGAATATCTGCGTAAGGTTTCGGTTACCGAAAAGCAGGCTACCCGCTTCTGCAACGGCGGTCAGCTGGATTTTGACCGACTGAAAATAAATAATATAGGTGACGGCGAGCTGATTAGGGTTAAGTATTCGGATAAGCTTTTAGGTATAGGCGTTGCGGATTTGCCGAAAAATCAGCTTGCTGTTAAATGCGTTATAAACTATCCGGGAGTTGAGGGCATATGAAAAGAGCGATAGCGCTCGGCACCTTTGACGGTCTACACAAGGGGCACAGGGCGGTGCTTGCCCTGCCCGATAATATGAAAAAAACCGCGGTTATTTTCCCCTTGCCGCCAAAGGCGCTCATAAGCGGAGAGCCGAACGCCCTTATGACGGAAAAGGATAAGTGCGCGGCGCTTAAAAAAATCGGGATAGACGAAATATATACCCTTGATTTTAATGAGGTTAAGGATATGCCGCCCGAGGAGTTTTTGCTGTTTTTAAAGCAAAAATTTGCTCCCGACCTTATTTCCTGCGGCTTTAATTATCATTACGGAAAAAAGGCGGCGGGGAACACCCAAATGTTAGGTGATTTTTGTCGGGATAACGGCATAGAATTTAACTGTCACACCCCCGTGTGCGAGGGGGGAGAGCCTGTTTCCTCCACGAGAATACGCAAGTATTTGCAAAACGGAGAAATCGAGGCGGCGAACGGTCTGCTAACCTTTCCCTTTTCCTTTACCGCCGAGGTTATTTCGGGCGACAGGCGGGGCAGGACAATCGGCTTTCCCACGGTAAATCAAAAATACCCGAGCGAGCTTATTCCCCTTAAATTCGGGGTTTATAAGTCGAAAATTATTGTCGACGGCGAGGAATATGAGGGGATTACCAATATCGGCATACGCCCGACCTTTAAGAGCGACTATATTATAAGCGAGACCTATATTATCGGCTTTTCGGGGGATTTGTACGGCAAAAAAGTTACTACAATACCGACAAGGTTTGTTAGAGGAGAGGTCAAGTTTTCCTCGGTAGAGGAGCTTAAAAGGCAGATTGAAAACGATATTAAGGAGTGAAGATAAATGGACGGCTTTAAGGGAATTACATTGAGCGGACTTATTTCCTTTGGACTTGTTCTTTTAAAAGCGGCGGTTATACTGCTTGCGGGACATTTTGCGGTGGTTTTTATAATAAAGCTGCTTTCAAAATCCTTTGAAAAAATTAAGATGGACGTTTCGCTCGAAAAGTTCTTTTTAAAGGTTGTAAACATTACTCTGCACATTATCGTACTGCTTTCCGCGCTGAACGCCTTGGGAATTTCCACTACGGGGCTTCTTGCGGCACTATCGGGCGCGGTCGTAGCGGTCGCGCTTGCGCTTAAGGATTCTTTAGGCAGTATCGCGGGCGGAATAATAATTCTGCTTACCAAACGGTTTGAAACGGGAGACTATGTAGAAATCAACGGCGACGAGGGCACGGTCGTTCAGGTGGATTTAATGCACACCACCCTTAAAACCCTTGATAACCGACACGTTGTTATCCCCAACGCCGTGGCGGTAAACAGCAGAATAATTGATTATTCAAGCGAAGAAATGCGTAGGCTTGATATTGTTTTCCAAATCGGCTACGGCGACGACTCCGAAAAGGCAAAGCAAATTATTTTGGACGCGGTCAATAACCATAAAATGTCCCTTAACGAGCCCGAAAAGCCCTTTGCAAGGGTGACCGGTTTTGGAGACAGCGCGGTTGATATTACGCTTAGAGTATGGTGTGCGCGGGAAAACTACTGGCAGTTAAAATTCGACCTGTTAGAGCAGATAAAAAAGGCGTTTGACGAAAACGGAATTTCGATTCCCTTTAATCAGCTTGACGTTCATATTAAGGATAAATAAAAAACCGTCCTCGCGGACGGATTTTTTTATTTCTCGGATATATCACCGTATTTTTCGCTGAGCGATATAAAAACCGCTCTCAGCGAGTAGGCGATAAGGGCTAAGAACACAAAGGTTCCGCCGACAATGTAAAAGGGAAGATAAAATCTGCCGGCTATTAGGGTAATAACGGCGATTATAAGACAGCAAACCGACAGCACCTTTAAGCTGCGGGAGTTATCCTCGCAGAAAAAATTGTCCGCCGCTATTCTTTTAAGTATTTTGCGGAGCATAACAAGCGCGATTCCGAGAATCGGAGCGCAGGGGTAGCAGGTGACCATAATCGTCGCGGGCAGGCTTTGGGAGCGGTGCATAACCTCAACGTACCACGAAACCCCGAACGGAAGAAGTATTGTGATAAGTACAAGCGCAATTATGAAAATATTAGTAAGGATAAGGCAAAGCCTTACGGATTTTTTAGCGTCGAGCATAAAAAGGATCCTCCGAAAAAATAATATATACCTATTATACACTCAAAGAACAAGAAAAGCAAGCAAGGAAATTTTACATAATTGACAGCCTTGTTTATATGTGTTATCATTAATAAAAAGCTGCTTTTGCGCGCAAAATATAAAGGGGACGGAAACAATGGAAAATATAAAGGACTTTGAAGCCCTCGGTATAACCCCGAGGGACGGAAAGCTCACCGCGGAGCAGATAAAAAAGGTTAAGAGCTACGGCTGCTTAAGGGACAAGCGCTACGAGGATGTATTTAACGTCCGCGTTATAACGGGAAACGGAAAAATCACGGCGGCGGAGCATAAAATTATCGCCGAGGCGGCGGAAATTTTCGGCACGGGGGAGATTGCCCTTACGGTCAGAATGACCCTTGAAATTCAGGGTGTACCCTACGATAAAATCCCTGCCCTTATTATGTATTTAAAGGAAAGAGGTCTTGAAACGGGCGGTACGGGCGCAAAGGTACGTCCTGTTGTATCCTGCAAGGGAACGACCTGCCAGTTCGGTCTTATTGACACATATTCCTTAAGCCAAAAAATTCACGAGCGGTTCTTTGTCGGCTGTCACGACTTCGATTTGCCGCATAAGTTTAAAATCGCGGTGGGAGGCTGTCCTAATAACTGCGTAAAGCCCGACTTGAACGACGTGGGAATTATCGGTCAGCGTATTTTTGAGCCCGATACCGAAAAATGCCGCGGCTGTAAAAAATGTATAATTCAGCTTAACTGCCCGATGAAGGCGCCGTCTTTAGTTGAGGGCAAGGTAAGCATTGACCGCAGTATCTGCAATAAATGCGGAAGATGCACCGGCAAATGCCCCTTTGGAGTTTTTGAAAAGGCAAGCTCGGGCTATAAGATTTGCATAGGCGGCCGCTGGGGCAAAAAGACGGCTATGGGCAAACCGCTTTCAAAAATTTTCACCTCCGAGGAAGAGGTGCTTGATACGGTCGAAAAGGCGCTTATCCTCTTCCGCGACGAGGGAATTAAGGGCGAGCGTTTTGCAGACACAGTAAACAGATTGGGATTTGAATATGTTGAAAAGAAGCTTATCGGCGAATAAAATAATATGCGTGGGTTTGTCGCTTACACTATTGTTCTCCGTCCTTAGCGGCTGTGGGGAAAAAAAGGCGGAATCGGAGCCTTCCGCCTCGGTTTCCTTTACCGACGATTTGGGAAGAAATGTTAAGGCAAATAAAAATCCTAAGCGGGTCGCCGCCTTGCTCGGAAGCTTTGCGGACACATGGGTGCTTGCGGGCGGAAATCTCTGCGCCGCGGCAAAGGACGCGTGGGACGATTTCGGGCTACAGTTAAATGACGCGGTGAATTTAGGCGGCGCCCACTCGCCGAGCCTTGAAGCCCTCCTTTCCGCCGAACCTGATTTCGTTATAGCCAGCGCCTCAACCTCCGCCGATGTTGAGATGAAAGAATCGCTCCAAAACGCAGGAATTACGGTCGCGTATTTTGACGTTGACTCCTTTGAAGACTACCTTAATATGCTTAAAATCTGCACCGATATTACGGGCAGAAAGGATTTATACCAAAAAAACGGACTTAACATTCAAAAGCAAATCGAGGATATAAAGTCTCGCTTTGCGGCGGCGAATTTAAGCGAGGAAAAGAAGACGGTGATGATGCTTCGCACCTCGGCTACTTCTGTAAAGGCAAAGGGGAGCGAGGGAACGGTATTGGGCGAAATGCTTAAAGACCTCGGCTGTGTAAATATTGCCGACAGCGATAAAAGTCTGCTTGAAAATTTGAGCGTGGAGAGGGTTATCGCGGGGGAACCCTACCGTATTTTTACGGTAACAATGGGGGACGATACCGCCGCGGCGACCGATAACCTTAAAAGAATGATGGAGGAAAACCCGGCGTGGGGCAAGCTTGAGGCGGTAAAGCAGAACCGTCTTAATGTTATGGACAGAAGGCTGTTCAATCTAAAGCCAAACGCGAATTGGGCAAAGGCTTATGAAACGCTTACCGAAATACTGCTCGGGTAAAACGGCAAGAATTAAAACGCTGTATCTTGCGGGCGCCGCGCTTGTACTGCTCGCCGCCTTTTTGGGAATACTGCTCGGCAGTACTCCGCTTAAATTCTCGGAAATTATAAACGCGGCAGGCGAGGGCTTTTCTTCGACCGCCGCGGGACGTATATTTTTGTATGTAAGACTGCCGAGAACCGCCGCCTCGCTTGTATGCGGAGCGGCGCTTGCCGTTTCGGGCGCGGTGATACAGGGGGTGCTTGCAAACCGCCTTGCCTCGCCGAGTATTATAGGCGTAAATTCCGGCGCGGGGCTTGCGGTGACCCTTTGCGCTGCTCTCGGTATTTACGGCGGCTGGCGGCTTTCGCTATTTTCATTTTTGGGAGCCTTTGGGGCTGTAATGCTTATCAGTCTCGGCTCGCGGCGGTGGGGAGCCTCCCGCGGCACGGTAATACTTATCGGCGTGGCGTTAAGCAGCTTTTTTAACGCGATTTCAAACGCGGTGGTGACCTTTATTCCCGACATCGGGGTTATGAGCAACGATTTTAAGGTCGGGGAATTTTCGGGGGTGGCGTATCAAAGGCTTATCCCCTCGGCGATACTTATTTTAATTACCATAGTTGTGCTTTTCACCCTTACAAACGAGCTTGACGTGCTATCCCTCGGGGAGGAGGGCGCAAGGTCGCTTGGTATGAACACCTCGGCTATGCGCACCCTCTTTTTAATGCTTGCCGCTTCTCTTGCGGGCTGTGCGGTAAGTATAGCGGGACTGCTCTCCTTTGTGGGGCTTATCGTTCCGCACGCGGTAAGGCGGCTATCGGGAAGTGGGTCTTCAAGCCTTTTGGGGCTGTGCGCTTTATACGGCGGGGCGTTTGTTTGCCTTTGCGATACCGCCGCGAGAACCCTTTTCTCGCCCTACGAAATACCCGTCGGCATTATTATGGCGTTTTTGGGCGCGCCCTTCTTTGTCTTTATTCTTATAAAGGGGAAAGGGGGTCACGGCGATGCTTGAGCTTAATAATATCCGCGCGGGCTACGGCAAAAGGCAGATATTAAACGGGGTATCGCTTACTGTTCCCAAGGGTAAGCTTGTCACGGTTATCGGGCCTAACGGCTCGGGCAAAAGCACCTTTTTTAAGTCGGCGGCGGGCATAATCCCTATCCTGTCGGGGGAGATTTTGATTGACGGGACGAAAGCCGCCGATTTATCACGGAGCGAGACGGCAAAAAAAATTGCCTATTTGGCGCAGGGCAAGTCGGTTCCCGATATGACGGTTTTTCAGCTTGTGCTTCACGGAAGATTCCCGCATTTAAGCTATCCGAGGCGGTATACCGAAAAGGATAAAAGGCTCGCGATTGCCGCGCTTGAAAAAACCGGGCTTGCAGAGCGAGCGGAAATCCCCCTTTCTTCCCTTTCGGGCGGTATGCGGCAGAACGCCTATATCGCTATGGCGCTTGCGCAGGATACCGATTATATTCTGCTTGACGAGCCTACGACCTATCTTGATATTTCACATCAGCTAAGCCTTATGAAAAACCTCCGAGAGTTAGCTAAGGAGGGAAAGGGCGTTGCCGCCGTACTGCACGACCTGCCGCTGGCGTTTACCTTTTCGGATATTATCGCGGTGCTGAGCGGGGGCGAAATCACCGCCTGCGGCGAGCCGCTGAAAATCTGCAAAAGCGGTATAATAAGCGAGGTCTTCGGCACTAAGCTTAACTATTCGGAAGCTGAAAGCTGCTATTATTATAAATATTAAAACAACCCCGGTTGAAATATTTGCCAAAATAATCAACATCATCCTCGGATATAATTTATGAAAAAACAGACCTTATTGAAAGATTGTATTGACTTTTTAAAATAACAATAGTATAATAACTATGTTATCTGTTTTATGAAATGAACGGAGGGTAAGGTAACGGAAAGCTCACATAAGAAAATCTGGATAGTTGTACTGGTGATTTCACTTATTTGCTTTTTAGGCTGTGTTGCGTTTTTTACCGTAAGCAAACTTCAGTCAAATGAAATTGAGGATTTAAAATCGCAGGTTTCCGTAGTCACAGACGACGTTTCTTCAGGCTCTAATTATGTTGAGCCGCCTGTAAATTTCGTTGAACTGAAAAAGAAAAACCCCGATATTTACGCCTGGATTAATATTCCGGGAACGGTCGTGGATTATCCTATTCTCAGGCGCGACGGCGATAACGGCTATTATCTTAATCACACGGTGGAGGGTAAAACCTCTATCTATGGCAGCATTTACACCGAGGATTACAACGATAAGGATTTTGCCGATTTCAATACCGTGGTTTACGGGCATAATATGAAGAATGGGACGATGTTCGGTAGTCTGAAAAAGTACAGGGATAAGGCTTTCTTTGAGGAAAATTGCTATATTAATATCTATATGCCGGGGCGCATTATGAAATATCAGATATTCGCGGCATACGTTTGGGATGACAGGCATATTCTTTTAAGCCTTGATTTTTCAAAAGAGGACATACGCTCGTCTTATTTAGACATGATTTTTTCCACAAGAAAAATGAATGCTAATATTAATCAGGAGCTTACTGTCACCGAAGAGGACAGGATTATTACTCTTTCAACCTGCACAAGCAATGAAGAGGAGCGTTTCTTAGTTCAGGGAGTTTTAATATATGACAGCAGAGAAGAAAACTGAAAACAATTCTTCGGGTCGGATAAAGCATAAAAAGCTCCTTGTTGTTCTGTCCGTTGTTTTAGCTGTTGTTTTGTTGTTGCTTTCGGCTTTTTTAATAGTTCTTAAATTAGGCGAAAACGCTCTGCGAAAAAAACAGGAGAATATCGACGTAAAGCTGCCTCTTAACGATGCGGAGAGTATGCCTGAGGAAGCGGACGCATATTATAACGGTATCGCTTATAATTATAACGATAGGCTGATTAATATACTTGTTATTGGGGTTGATAGGAAAAATCCGAATATGCCGGGTAAGCATCAGGCGGACGCGTTGTATCTTATTTCACTTGATACCGACGCAAATTTCGTTAAGGTCATTGCAATATCACGAAACACCGTTGCGGATGTTGATTCCTATGATATAAACGGCGATTATTTTTCGACAGTCAAGCAACAGCTTTGTTTGGCTTATACCTACAGCTCGGACGATAAGAAATCATCGGAAAACACGGTTAAATCGGTTTCAAATTTACTTTACGGTATTCCGATAAACGGCTATTACACGATATTTATGAATTGCGTCGAAGAAATAGTCGATTCTGTCGGCGGAGTACCGGTTCATATTACGGAGGATTTAACGCCAGTTAATCCTAAGTTTACACAAAATGCGGATATTACTCTTTCGGGTGATATTGCGTTGAGGTATCTTCAATATAGGGGCGAAAGCAACGCACCCAGACTTGAGCGTCAAAAGACTTTTATTTCAAGCTTTGTGAATCAAGCCAAGGCGGCGATGCGTAAGGATCTTTCGTTACCTGTTAAAATATACAATAAATTGGCGTCAAACACGGTCACGGATGTTACCTCAGCGAGCGCGGCATATCTTGCATCCGAAGCACTTGAGGCTGATTTTGAAATTTTTGGGATAGAGGGTGATGTCGGAACAGACGGGCTTTACGAAACATTTACGCCGAACGAGGCGCAGCTATATCAGCTGGTATTAAATGTATTTTATCAAAAAAAATAATTTATTTGAAAGGAAAATTATTATGAAAAAATTATTGGCATTTGTTTTGGTAGCTGTTTTGGCGTTTTCTGCTGTTACAGCAAACGCTGCTCCTTCTCCCGAAAAGCTTGAGGGCGTAATCTCCTCTGCAACGGCAAGCGACTCGAAGGGTACTGCGGTTAAGGTTGTTCTTACCGACGCTACCTCGGACAGAAGTGTTTATAACTCTGCTTTGCAAGAGCTTAAAACCGCTAACGGCTCAGATCTTAAGATCGTTGACCATAAGGTAATTACATTAGACGGCGCAGGCTCACCCACATATCCCCTTACCGTTGAATTAAAGGTTCCGGGTCTTAAGGCTTCCTCCAAGGGCTATGTGCTTTTCAAGAACTCTCAGGGTACTGTTGAGAAGCTTACAGCAACTGTTGCCGAGGGCAAGGTTACCGTAACCGTCAACGAGTTGGGCGAGCTTGTATTTGTTACAGACTCTCAGACCGTTACCGATATTAATTCCACAGCTACTAACAAGTCTCCTCAGACTTCTGATACCGCGACTCCGGTTGCAGTTCTTCTCCTTGCCGCAAGTGCTGCTGCTGCAATTGTTTCCGTAAAGAAGATTAGAACAGCCGCTTAATTTCGGTTTCGTACAATTGAATTCAGTAAATTGCATATTTAAAGCAGTCGCTGTTTAGGCGGCTGCTTTTTTACGGCTTTTTGTGGTTTTTATGCGCCTAAAACCCGTCAAATCAAGTATTACAGGCGGTCGGCAGAGATTTATTATAGGCATTATTCCGTTTTCTTCAATATTGGGCGTTTACCTTTTCGGATATTATCGCGGTGCTGAGCGGGAGGCGAAATCACCGCCTGCGGCGAGCCGCTGAAAATCTGCAAAAGCGGTATAATAAGCGAGGTCTTCGGCACAGAGCTTAACTATTCGGAAGCCGAAGGGTTCTATTATTATAAGTACTAATAATAACCCCGTTTGTCGGTTAACTGCTGACAAATGGGGTAAATTTATTTATAAAAGCGAATATATCATTTCAGAGGTAAGGCAGTCGGCAAATACGAACTCATCGCCGTCGGGCATGACAAGGGGCTTGAATTTATAAAGCTTATCGGAATATATATAAACCGTAAATTCCTTATCAAGATTATTTTTATAGGCTTTTCGGAGCCGTGCGGCGGCGCCGCTGTTAAGATATGCCGTTAAATATGTTGCGTCACCGCTGAAATATTTGCCGTAATAATCAATATCTTCTTCGGTGAAGATAGTCTCATTCTGCGGTGAAACCAGACGTATGTGCGGCAACTCTTCATATTCATAGCTGTCGTCACCGTTTCTGCTTTTTGCTTTGGTTTGGGCAAACATCCAGCAGAAAAGCTCCCTGTCCGTAAGCGCGTAGTCCCACGCGTTGTGGTCTACCCCGTAAAGGGTGGTAAAGTGAACCATATTGCCGCCCGCGTTTTTAATCGCGTTATACATTTCGGTAGAGGCTTGGTAGGAAACGGTTTGGTCGGCGTCACCGTGATATATCCAAATCGGTATTTTTGCGAGCTGTTCGCCCGCGTATGAGTTTCCCCAGCCGCAGATAGGAGCGCCCGCCGCGAAAACGCCTCCGTAATATTCAAGCGCCGACCAGGTTGCATAGCCGCCCATTGAAAGCCCCGAGACATATATGCGGTCGCTGTCGCAGGAGTATTCGAAGCGAATTTTGTCAAGCAGGTGCATTGCGGCGCCCAACCACCCTGCTTCGTGGCGGTATTCGTACTCATAGTCGTATTCATCAATATTCCACCAGCCGTCCGAAGGGCATTGCGGCGCTACGATAATCGCGCCGCTAAGCAGATCTCCCGCCGCCTTAAAGGCTTTGGAAAGATACTGAATTTGGGTATAATTGTCGCTACCGCGCTCTCCTGCACCGTGGAGCCAGAAAAAGACAGGGTATTGTTTAGATGCGCTGTAATTCTCGGGGATATAGAGCCGATAGGGCAGGGTTTTGCCGCTTTTGCTGTCTTTAAAGCTTTTTCTTTGCATTTCGGGTAGCTCAAAGGTATATTGAGACGAAAGCTCATAAACCTGTGTAATCTTTCCCGCGGGATATTCCTCTTGAGGCGAGCTGTTATCTGATGATGCCGCCTCTGCGTTTGAAGCAGTAGAATTTGAGCTTGAAGTCGCGGTATTTGAGTTTGAGGACGGTGCTTTACTGCTTATTTCGGGAGCTTTCCCGCTCGGCTTCTTTGCCGTGGAGACTTGGTTCTCGCTTGCCGAGGATTCTTCGCTGTCTTCCGAGAATGGGGAATCAAGGTCGCTATGAGCGGTCTTAACGCTACCTGAAAGATTAGATACGCTGTAATTTGTAAATATAAGCAATAGCGCAACCGTTAAAGCGATAATAACATTTATTTTCATAATACTAAAGCACCCCTTTTTTGTTATTATATAATAAAATGCCTTAGTATTCAAGTAACAATTCTGTAATGATTTGCCATGCGGTTATATATTAATAATCAAAGGCATTATTCCGTTTTCTTCAATATCAATAACCGCGTAGCTTCTGTGGGAATCGCGCGGCTGGGCGCAGGAGCCGGGATTCACAACATATAATCCGTCCTCATATAATATTTGTGAGGTGTGAGTGTGACCGTAGAGGGCTATATCACAGCCGTTAGCCTTTGCCGTGGCTATAAGGTTTTCGAGCCCGTGCTTTACGCCTAAGGTGTGACCGTGGGTGTAGAATATTTTTTTGCCGCCGACTGTTTCAATCCCCGAGGAGGGATAGAGGGAGAAAAAGTCGCAGTTTCCGCTTACAATATAAAAATTCTTTTCGGGAAACATAGCCTTCATATCCTCAATATCGCCCGTTACGTCCCCCAAAAAGAAGACGTGGCGGGACTGCGCTTGGGCGGCGAGAATATCCTCTACTATTCTTTGATTTCTGTGTGAATCCGAAATAACCGTAATTCTCATAGCTTCACCTATTCTATAATTAATTCATAATTCATAATATTAAGTATAACAGCAAACGGGGGAGTTTTCAATGAATAACAACGAATTCGACAAACAAAGGCTTGTAGAC
>CAMCIX010000021.1 GCA_945875045.1 uncultured Clostridia bacterium
ACGTAGGGAAGGCATTTATGCCTTCCGCATCTAATGTCTAACGTCTAAAATCTAACGTCTATATAGCTACAAGCGTTAGTTGCGGCTACCGCTCCGTCGGCGGCGGCGGTTACAAGCTGGCGAAGCTGTTTTGTTCGGCAGTCGCCCGCGGCGAAAATACCATCGTGCGAGGTGCGGCAGTCCTCCCCCGCTACGATATAGCCGTACCTGTCAAGCTCAACAATATCCTTATACGCCTCGTTTTGGGGAAGCTGTCCTATCGCGACAAAAAGCCCCGAAACCGGGATTTCCTTTTCCGCTCCCGTAAGGGTGTTTTTAACCGTAACGGAGCTAATCGCGCCCTCGCCCTTTATCCCCGTTAAGACCGAATTAAGCTCGTAATCAACATTGCTTTTCTCCTTAAGGCGCAAAACCGCACTTTTATCGGCGCGAAACTCCTCCCTGCGGTGGATAACCGTCACGCTTTCGCAGATGTCCGCCAAAAACGCCGCGTCACCTAAAGCGGTATTTCCACCGCCCAAAACCGCGACCCTTTTGTTTTTATAAAACGCGCCGTCGCACACCGCGCAGTAGGATACCCCTCTGCCGACGAATTTTTCCTCTTCTGAAAGCCCCGTTTTTCTGTGGCGAAGACCTCCCGCAATTATAACCGCTTTCCCCGTATACTCGCCGTATTCTGTAACTACGGTTTTGTATTCTCCCGTTTCCTTAATGCCCGCGGCGGTATCGAATAGGGTCTTAGTGCCTAAAGCCGCCGCCTGTTCGTGAAGTCTTTCCGAAAGCTCACCGCCGCTTATGTTCATAAAGCCCGGGAAATTTTCCACCTCGCTTGTAAGGGAAATCTGCCCTCCGAAGCTGTTGTTTTCAAGCAGAAGCACGGTTTTCCCCGCCCTGCGGGCGTAAACAGCCGCCGTAAGCCCCGCACAGCCGCCGCCTATTATAATAATGTCGTAAATACCGTTCATATCGTATCTGTCCCTTTTCTGTTTTATTAAAGCCGTAATTTTACGCAAGAAGGCTTTATAATCGGATTTTAGCATATTATGCCGAAAAATTCAAGTAAAGCCCTACTTGATAATTTTAGGCGGGTTTATTATAATTATAAGGAAAGGATTTGGGATTATGTACGATGAGTTAACTCAGGTTGATATAGATAAAATGAAGGAGGAGCTTGAATACCGCATTACCGTGGTAAGACCTCAGATTTTAGAGGAGGTCAAGTTCACAAGGAGCTTCGGAGATTTAAGCGAAAACGCCGAGTACCACGCCGCAAAGCGGGAGCGCGGCAGGAACGAAAGCCGAATAAGGTATCTTAGAAATATGATTAAGACCGCCAAAATAATACATCCCGAAAGCAAAGCCGACGAGGTAGGGCTGTTCGACACGGTGGAGTACTATGTCGAGGAGGACGACGCGGTAGAAAGCGTAAGAATAGTAACCTCTTTAAGGCAAAACTCCCTTGAAAGGCTTATAAGCCGCGAATCGCCTTTAGGGCGCGCGATTATGGGCAAAAAGACGGGGGACAGGGTATGCGTTAAGGTAAGCGAGGATTACAGCTATTATATAGTAATAAGGAGCATAATAAAGGGCGGCGACGATAAAAGCCTTGAAATACGCAAATTTTGAAAAATTTGATTGATAATAGCTATTTAATTTGATATAATTGATATAATATTAAGAACGGAGACGCAGATATGGCAAACGTTATTCTTTTAGCCCACACGCCCGCCCCCGAGCATACGGTTGCGGCGGCGGCAAAGCTGTGCTACAGCAGTGCAAGCATAAACGATTTAAACGACAGCTTAACAGACGAAAAGGCGGCGTCCTTTGTGGAAATGCTTTCGGAAATAGGTCACGAAAGCCCTATTGAGCACGCAAGCTTTACCTTTGGAATCGAGGGGGTATCCCGCTCCCTCTTAGCGCAGATTACAAGGCACAGAATGGCGTCCTTTTCGGTAAAGAGCCAGCGGTACGTAAGGGAGGGGAGTTTCTGCTACGTTACCCCGCCCGAAATCGCCGAGGACGAGGAGGCTAAACGGCTTTATGACGAGATAATGGCGGCGGATCAGGAAAAATACGACCGCCTTGCCGCTATATTAAAGGAAAAGCACATAAAAACCTTTTTAGCCGAGGGCAAGGACGAAAAGACCGCCACCCGCCTTGCCGAGAAAAAGGCTATAGAGGACGCTCGCTTTGTTCTGCCCAACGCCTGCGAGACCCAAATGGTGCTTACAATGAACGCCCGCTCCCTTATGAATTTCTTTAAGGTGCGTTGCTGTAACCGCGCCCAATGGGAGATACGGGACGTTGCCAACCAGATGTTAGCCCTTGTAAGCAAGGTTGCGCCCAACCTATTTAAAAACGCGGGTCCCTCCTGCGTAAGGGGCGGCTGTTCGGAGGGCAAGATGTCCTGCGGGAAGCCCGACGAGGTGCGGGAGTTTTTTAGGGAGCTTAAGAAAAATGGGTAAGCTTATTGTAATAGAGGGGCTTGACGGGAGCGGCAAATCAACCCAGCTTAACCTTTTGGAAAGTCGGCTTAAAAAAGCGGGTAAGGACTGTAAAACGGTCTCCTTTCCCGATTACGAAAGCGATTCCAGCGCCCTTGTTAAAATGTATTTAAGGGGCGAGTTTGGGAATAAACCCGACGACGTAAACCCCTTTGCCGCCTCCGCCTTTTACACGGTGGACAGATTCGCCTCCTACAAAACAGGTTGGGGCGAATATTACCAAAGGGGCGGCACGGTGATTTCGGGGCGGTACACCACCTCCAACGCCGTTCACCAGACCTCAAAGCTTGAAAGAAAAAACTGGAAGGAATTTTTGGACTGGCTTTACGATTTTGAATACAACAAAATAGGAATACCGAAGCCCGATAGGGTGATTTTCCTCGATATGCCGATAGAGGTTTCGCAAAAGTTGCTTGACAAGCGGTACGGAGAGAGCGGCGGCAAAAAGGATATTCACGAAAGCGACAGGGAATATCTTAACAAGTGCCGCGAATCGGCTCTGTTTACCGCCGACTATTCGGGGTGGGAGATTATCTCCTGCTCAAGGGACGGCGAGCCGCGGGGTATTGACGAAATTTCGGACGATATTTTAAATTCCGTGCTTTCAATTTATAAGGAGTAGCAATATGATTTATGTTTTTTTAGCCGACGGCTTTGAGGAGTGCGAGGCATTAGCCCCCGTGGACATTCTGCGGCGCGGCGGGTACGAGGTTAAGACCGTGGGGATAGGCGGCAAGACGGTTACGGGCGCCCACAAAATCCCCGTGGTCTGCGACATTACCGAGGGTGAGACCGAAACCGACGGGCTTCAGATGATAATTCTTCCGGGCGGTATGCCGGGTACTGTTAACCTTGAAAAAAGCGGCTGTGTTCAGAGCTTTATCGATTTTGCGGCGGAAAAGGGGCTTTTTATAGCCGCTATCTGCGCCGCACCCTTAATACTCGGTCACAAGGGGCTTTTAAAGGGTAAAAAGGCGACCTGCTTTAACGGCTTTGAAAAGGAGCTTTTGGGAGCGGAGGTTTTAGACGAGCCTGTCGTAACCGACGGTAATATAACCACCGCCTTTGGTGCGGGAGCGGCGTTTGATTTTGGGTTTGAGCTGTTAAGCCGACTTGACGGCGACCCTAACGGTGCTAATGCACTTAGAAAAAGTATGAAGTATAACAAATAAGGATGGTTTTAATGGACGGTAACAGCTTTAACGAAAAGCCGCAAAATGAGGGCTTTTCGGTTGAGTCAAATTCCATAGAGGACGATTTTGTAATAGGAAAGGGCTTTGAGATAGACGAAGCCCCCGCGCAGGCAGACGAAAAGCGTGGAAAAAGCCGCCGTTCGGGCGGTCACAGCCTTTTAAAAACCCTTATATGGGTGCTTTGCATAATAATCGTCTCTGTAGGGCTTGCCTTCGGCGCAATCTACGCGGGCGCGGACTATATGGGCATAGGCTTCGGCAGAGGAAAGGAATGTACAATAGAAATCGAGCAGGGAATGGGTACGGCGCAGATTGCCGAACGGCTTGAGGAATGCGGCGCGGTTAAAATCCCCCTGCTTTTCAGAACCTATACAAAGCTTAAGCACTATGACGGTCAGTTTAAATACGGGGTTTATACCTTTAACAACGAGGCGGGCTATGAGGCGCTTTCAAAAATGCTTATCGAGGAGGGCGCAAAGGCGGAGAGCGTACACGTCACAATTCCCGAAATGTCGTCAATTGATGATATTGCGAAAATCTTGGAGGAAAACGGGGTCTGCACTAAGTCCGACTTTTTAAACGAGGTTCAAAGCGGCGACTTTGACTACGATTTTGTAAAGGATATACCCGAGGAAAAGGTTTACTACCGCTTAGAGGGCTATCTCTTCCCCGATTCCTACGATTTTTACAACTTTGATTCCAAGGAATGCGCCCATTTAGCGGTTGATAAGATGCTTAAAACCCTTGACGAAAAGCTCACCGCCGATATTCGCCAAAAGATTTCGGACAGCGGCTATACCTTGCACGAAATTATGACTATGGCTTCTATTGTGGAGTTAGAGGCGGGCGGCAGTCCCGACGAGATGGCAAACGTGGCGGCGGTCTTCTTTAACCGTCTTAAGAGCGACGAGTTTTCCACCTTAGGCTCGTCACCGACAAGGAAATACCCCTACGGAAACGGCAGATACAACACCTATGAGGCGGCGGGACTTCCTCCCGGACCCCTCTGCTCCCCGAGCCTTAACTCTATAAAGGCGACCGCAGAGCCGACAGAGAATTTCGATTACTACTATTTTGTAACCGACGCTTCGATGAAATTTTACTACAACAAGACCTTAGCCGAGCACAACTCTACCATTGCAAGGCTAAAGGCGGCAAAGAACTGGATATATGAAGAATAACATTAAAATACCCGAGCTGTTATGTCCCGCGGGGGATTTGACAAGACTAAAGGCGGCTGTTGATTACGGCGCCGACGCGGTTTACCTTGCGGGGGAGGAATTCGGTATGCGTACCGCCGCGACCAATTTCGGGGAGGAAGACCTTAAAGAGGGCATTGAATACGCCCACAAAAACGGCGTAAAGGTACATATTACCTGCAACACCATTCCCCACAATGAGGAAATACCCCGTCTGCCCGCCTTTTTGGAGCTTATAAACGCTTTGGGCGCAGACGCGGTTATCGCCGCCGACTTAGGGACTATAGGGCTTATAAAAAAATACGCCCCTAATTTAGAGCTTCACGCCTCGGTGCAGTCGGGCATATGCAATTACGAGACCGCCAACGCCTTTTACAATTTAGGCGCAAAGCGGGTGGTGTTAGCCAGAGAGCTTTCGCTTGACGAGATTGCGGAAATCAGGGCTAAAACCCCAAAGGAGCTTCAGATTGAGACCTTTGTTCACGGCGCTATGTGCGTTTCCTTTTCGGCAAGGTGCCTTTTATCAAGCTATATGACGGGCAGAGATTCAAACCGCGGCGACTGCGCCCAGCCCTGCCGCTGGAGCTACTCCCTTATGGAGGAAAAGCGTGAGGGGCAGTATTTCGATATTACCGAGACCGACAAGGGCACATATATTTTAAACGCTAACGACCTTTGTATGGCACAGCATCTTGACAAAATGGCAAGGTGCGGTATTGACAGCATAAAGATTGAGGGCAGGGCGAAATCCCACTATTACGTTGCGGTGACCGCCAACGCCTACCGCGGCGCCCTTGACAGTCTAAAAGACGGCGCGGAAGGCTGGAAACTGCCCGAATGGGTAACCGAGGAGCTTAACAAGCTAAGCCACCGCACCTATTCGACCGGCTTTTATTTCGGAACGCCGACAAACGCCCAGACCTATAAAAACGCGGGCTATATAAGGGATTATTCGGTTGCGGCGACGGTTGACGGCTACGAAAACGGCTTTATTATCGCTACCCTTAAAAACAAGTTTTTGCGCGGTCAGGAGCTTGACTGCTTAGAGCCTAAGTCCCCGCCCTTTACTCTAAAGGCGGACGAGCTTTACGACATAGACGGCAACGCGATAGACTCCGCTCCCCACCCTATGATGAAGATAAAAATTCCCTTTAACCGTCCCGTAAAATCGGGCGCGATGCTTAGAATGAAAGCAATTTAATTTATCGCGGACGGTCGAGTACGCCCGCCATTTTAGATGTTAGACATTAGACGTTAGACAGTAGACGACGGGAGCAAGCCCCCGCCCTACGCTGTCAAATTTAGGTTTTCCGAGTCTAACATCTAATGTCTAACGTCTAACATCTAATATCTAACACGCGAGGTCAAAATGAAGGATCAGGAATTTGAAAGACTGCTTTTATCGGTGCAAAAGCCCGGGCGATACTCGGGCGGCGAGATAAACAGCGTAATAAAGGACAAAGAAACGGTGGACGTGCGGTTTGCCTTCTGCTTTCCCGACACCTACGAGATAGGTATGTCCCACCTTGGAATGAAGATACTCTATTCCCAGTTCAACAGCCGAGAGGACATCTGGTGCGAGCGGGTGTTCGCGCCGTGGCCCGATTTTGAGGAGGCTATGCGGAAGAACAATATCCCGCTTTTCGCTCTCGAAAGCCGCGACAGCATTAAGGATTTCGACTTTATCGGCTTTACTTTGCAGTACGAAATGTGCTATACAAACGTGCTTAATATGCTCGACCTTGCGGGACTGCCTGTAAGGAGCGAGGACAGGCACGAATTATCTCCCCTTGTGGTGGCGGGCGGACCCTGCTGTTGCAACGCCGAGCCCCTTGCCGACTTTATAGACCTGTTTTTCTTAGGCGAGGGCGAGGAGGTCGATTTAGAGGTTATCGACCTTTACAAGGAGTTTAAGAAAAAGGGCGGCAGTAAGGCGGAATTTTTGCGCGCCGCCGCGAAAATAGAGGGGGTTTACGTCCCCTCGCTTTATGATGTATGCTATAACGAGGACGGCACGGTTAAGGCTGTAACGCCTAAGGATGGCGCGCCTAAACAAGTAAAAAAGCGGATTATTAAGGATATGAATAAGGTTTTTTATCCTGATAAATTTGTTGTCCCCTTTATTGAGATAGTCCACGACCGCGCCGTGCAGGAAATTTTCCGCGGCTGTATTCGGGGCTGTAGGTTCTGTCAGGCGGGCTTTATCTACCGCCCTGTAAGGGAAAAGAGCGCCGATACAATCAACCGTCAGGCAAAAGCCCTCTGCGAAAGCACGGGGTATGACGAGATTTCCATGTCCTCGTTAAGCACCAGCGACTACACAGAATTAGAACCCCTCCTTAACAAAATGCTTTGCTGGACGGAGCCTAACGAAATAAGCCTTGCTCTGCCCTCCTTGCGGGTAGACAATTTCTCAAAGGAATTGCTTGAAAAGATAAACCACGTAAGAAAAAGCGGGCTTACCTTTGCGCCCGAGGCGGGTACGCAGAGACTTCGGGACGTTATTAACAAAAACGTCACCGAGGAGGAGATTTTCCGCACCTGCAAAACCGCCTTTGAGGGGGGCTACACGGCGGTTAAGCTTTACTTTATGTTAGGTCTGCCCACAGAGACCGACGAGGACTTAGAGGGCATAGCCGCCTTAGGTCAAAAAATTATCGACCTTTTCTACAGTCTGCCCGAAAGACCAAAGGGTAAATCTCCCTCGGTCTCGATAAGCGTTTCCACCTTTGTTCCAAAGCCCTTTACCCCCTTCCAGTTCGAGCCGCAGATAGGCAAGGAGGAAATTGAAAGAAGACAACAGCATTTAAAATATTCCAACAAAAACCGCAGGGTTAATATAAGCTGGCACGATTCCTCTACCAGCCTTTTAGAGGGGGCGTTTGCCCGCGGCGACCGCCGTATAGGCAGGGTTATAGAAGCCGCCTTTAAAAAGGGCTGTAGGTTCGACAGCTGGAACGAATTTTTCAAGCCCGAGCTTTGGGAGGAGGCGTTTAGGGAGATCGGTCTGTCCCCCGAATTTTACGCGGGCAGAAAGCGCGAATATGACGAAATAAATCCTTGGGATCACCTTGATTACGGCGTGACCAAAAAATTCCTTATTAAAGAAAACGAGCTCGCGCACAACGCCGTTACCACGCCTAACTGCCGCGAAAAGTGCGCCGGCTGCGGGGCTGCTTGCTACGGGGAGGGAGTCTGCTTTGAAAAACGTTAGAATTTTTTATACCAAAACCGGCAGAATGAAGTTTGTCTCCCACCTTGATATGAACCGCCTTATGACCCGTGTTATAAGAAAGGCGGGCATACCCGTGTGGTACACCGAGGGCTTTAACAGGCATATTTACATTAACTACGCCGTACCGCTCTCCTTAGGCTTTGAGGGCGTTTACGAGATTATGGATATTCGCCTTACCGACGATAATTTTTCCTTTGAGCAGACGCTTGAAAGGCTTAACGCCGCCGCGCCCGAGGGGATTGAGTTTTTGCGCGCCGATACCCCCGTTTTGCCTACAAAGGACATATTTTTTGCCGAATACGAGCTAACATTCGACCCCGAAAACGCTCCTCTTTATAAAAAGTTAAGGGAGTTTTTGTCGAAAGAGTCGGTAATTTGTCAGAAAAAGGACAAAAAGGGAAGATTAAAGGAATTTGATATTATTCCGAAAATCAAGCGCGCCGATATTTCGGATGAAAAAGCCTTGCTTGTCCTCTCTGCGGGAAACGAGGGAAATTTAAACCCCTCCCTTGTATTAAACGCATTTTTTGATGAGACAGGCACTCCGCCCGTTTTCTGCAAGGTCAAACGAATTATGCTTTATGATAAGGAATTAAAGATATTTGTTTAGTCAGAAAATAGACGCGGAAGGCATAAATGCCTTCCCTACAATGGGTAATTTAATTGGATTGCGTAGGGAACGGATTTATCCGTTCCACAATCAAGAAATTAGACGGCGGACAGTAGGGGATGCCTGTCCCTACAAAATTCAATTGACCTAAGTAGGGACGGGTCTCACACTGCGGTGTTCGGTCCCTCGACGGCTCTGACAGTCCGCCGGACTGTCATTCACTACCGTCTCGCACGCTTACGCTACGTCCCCGACCGTCCGTTTACCAATTTCCGAACGGTAGGAGCAAGCCCCTGCCCTACGTTCCGATTATTCTTTAAAATCAATTAAAAATTTCAATTTCAAAATCAAGTATTCTTAAAACATTCCCGTCCGGCTCGACGGCTTTTCGGTACTCGCCGAAGCCGACGAGCCTTGTATTTTCATATGCCTTTGCCGTGCCGACAATCCCGAAGACAATGCAAAAAAGTATCACCGCCGACAGATACAGCGATTTAAAAAACAGCCTTACTTTTATATAAATCTCTCCTTTTATTCTATGTAAGACCGCCTAATAATTCCGCTATTGCGTTTCCTACTAACTCTGCGGAATAATGCGCCTCGGAAAGGGTGTTCGCGTCGGTGCCGAACTCTATTAAAAGCGAGCCTGTAGTAAGGCTTTCATTATAGTTTTTAGACATCAGGCTTAACGGGCGGGCGAGGGTCGGGTATTTTTCCTCAATTTTCTGCTGAAGCCTTACCGCCAATTTTAAATTTTCCTTCCAATTCGGAAAATTTGTAACCCCGCCGCTCTGCGAGCCCATTACAAGCATCACCTGCGCCGCCTTTTTTCCCTCGATTTCGGTTACTAACTTTACCTTGTCGGTATCATTCGCGCTTACCGCGTCGCGGTGGAGGTCAAGCACAATTTTTATTGTGGGATATTTTTTTAAATAGTCCGTTATTGTCTTAGCCGCCCTCGAATAACTGCCCGTGTAGTTTGGATAATCGTGCTCTGTTACATCGTGAATAGTCTTTATCCCCGCGGCGTTAAGCTTATCCGCTACAATATTGCCTACGCTTACCATATTTTTTTCGGTCTCGCGGGTGCGGGAGGAAAAGGCGGCGGTGTAAAAGTCGGAAGCCTCGGTCATATAGGTCTCGGTGGTGTGGGTGTGCATAATAAGCACCTGCGGACTGTCGGAGTATTCTATTTTAAAGCCTAACGGGGCTTCTAACAGCTCTTTTATATTTATTTCAAGGTCGGTGCTGTTCTTTAAATAAACCTTATTGTAGGAAAGCCCCGCGTTATAGGGGGAGATGTATCTGCTTATAATTTTTCCCTTTACCGCTCCCTCGGTATTTGCGGCGACCGACTCGGTTTTGTTCGGAGTCTCCTCCGCGGAGGCTTGGACGCTTTCCTTATTTTCTGTTTCGGTTATAATATCTTTATCGGTTTCCTCTTGACTTACGGTAAATTCAGGCGCGCTTATTTCAACCTCACCCCTAAAGCAAAGGCTGTAGGCGTTGTAGCCGATTAGAGCGACGGCGACCGCAAAGACGGTAACAAGCCTTAATATTCCCGAATTTCCGCGCATATTTTCGCCCCCTTCAAGGCTATTTTATGCGGCTTTTTTTCGGGTTATACCAGCTGAGCTAGAATATCGCGGTCAATTTCGGGCTGTAAAAAAATATTAAGCGCCTGCGACAGTATTTCGCTTATCCTGTCGCATAAAAGGTCGACCTCTTTTGGGGTTACGAACATATCCGCGCTTTTCTCGGTCTTAGCACCCGTAAGCTCGGCGGCGAGTGCCTCTGCGTCCATAACCGTGGGAACGCCTATGGCGATAACCGGCACTCCGAGGGTTTTTTCGCTTATTTCGCGGCGCGAATTTTTTACCCCCGAGCCGGGAGTAATTCCTGTATTACAAAGCTGTAATGTTGTAAAAAGTCTTGCTGCACTGCCCGCCGCGAGGGCGTCTATTACTATTACCGCGTCGGGTCTTGTCGCGTCAACCGCACATTTTATAAGCTCGGTTGTCTCTATCCCCGTCTGACCGAGTACCCCCGGCGAAATAACCGAAACGCTTTTAAGCCCCTTTAGCCCTATGCTTTCGGCAAACTGCCCCGTGATATGCCTTGTGGCTAATATTTGCCTTGCCGTAAGGGGTCCCACCGCGTCGGGGGTAATATCGGTGTTTCCGAGCCCCGCCACAAGTATCCTTTCTTTTCTTTCGGATAAAAGCCGACAAAGCTCCCCTATAACCGCATTTTGAAGCCCCGAATAATCGCTTATTTTGAGAATCGGCGGAAATTCCAGCGTTATATATTCACCGATAGGTCGGTTTATCGCCCTTTCCCCATTTTCGGAGGTTATTTTTATTCTTGTTATTTTAATTTCGCCGTCGGTTTCGCTTGCTTGCTCCACCCCGTCTGTTTTCTCATTAAGACCTGTCTCTTATACACATCTCCGAGCCCACGAGACCTCTCTACAT
>CAMCIX010000022.1 GCA_945875045.1 uncultured Clostridia bacterium
ACACACTGCATATCGTCGGCAGCGTCAGATGTGTATAAGAGACAGATGTAATACTTCTTATCTCGCATATCGAATCCTCCTTTGCCTATATTGTAACAAAGGAAAGTGCAATTAACAAATGTGCAGACATAACAAAACCCGCCACCTTAGAACTTAATCTAAGATGGCGGTTTTCTGTTTCGTATCAGAGCATCACCTTGACGGCAAAGCCGCCGCTGAAGAAATAGGTGTTCGTCCAATACACATTTGGTGGAGATGAGGAGAGTCGAACTCCTGTCCAAAAATTTATCCGTATCGGCGTCTCCGAGCGCAGACATTTATTTACATTCCCTTACGCGGACGTCAAATGTCAGACTTCCGCGCTTGGTAGCTCCTAAGCCGTGACGAAAGCGGGAGCGGGCTCTCGTTCACGTTCACCGCTAAAATGACACCCTTGCCGAACCGCGGTGCTTTCGGGTCGGATGAGCAGCCTAAATTAGGCCGCTAAAGCAACGTTATTGTTGTTAGTTAATTTTGTTTGCGGATTTTATAGCGGTTCCGCACCGCTGCTCGCTTCCGATACTTCAAAATCCCTGTCGAAACCTTTACATCCCCATATATTAAGTAATAAGTAAGGGTGAAAAGTGAAGAGGTAGGGTTGATAAGCTATCTGTTTTGTTCTTTTAATGCTCTGTCGATAGCACGCGCCGCGTCCCGCTTTGCGGCGGTCTCGCGCTTGTCGTGCAGTTTTTTGCCCTTGCAAAGCCCCAACTGCACCTTGACGAGCGAACCCTTAAAATATAGCGAAAGAGGGACAAGCGCTAAGCCTTCCTGCTTTACCGCGCCGAAAAGACGCATAATCTCCCGCTTGTGCATAAGAAGCCGCCTGTTTCTGGTCGGGTTCTTGTTAAAAATATTCCCGTGCTCATATGGGCTTATGTGCAGCTGCTTAATAATCATTTCGCCGTTATCGACCGAACACCACGCGTCCTTTAAATTCGCGCCGCCCTGACGTATTGACTTAATTTCGGTTCCCGAGAGCTCAATGCCGCACTCAAAGCTTTCAAGCACGAAGTATTCGTGAAACGCTTTTTTGTTTGTCGTAATCGTTTTAGTGTTTTCCACGCGGCATACCTCCTCTTGGGATTTAGATTATAGCATATATTAAGTATGCTTTCAAGTAAAAACTGTCGAAAAATGAACGCCCGAACAGCCGATAGCTGCGCAGGCGTTCATTCCCCTTTAAAGCGTTATGTATTTAATATACATCAAACGTTTTATTCTGAAATTATTCCTCGGCAATAGCCTCTACCGGGCAACCGGCAGCGCAAGCTCCGCAGCTTATGCACTTTTCAGCGTCGATCTCGAAATGCTCTGCTCCTTCGGAGATTGCATCACAGGGACAACCGGCAGCGCAAGCTCCACAGCTGATACAAGAATCGGAAATTTTGTAAGCCATCAAAAACACCTCCAAGCTTAATTGCTTTATATATTGTAACAAGTTTTAAGCCAAAAAGCAAGAAAAATATTATTCCTTTACCGTCATATTTTTCTTTATTTTGACCAAATTCACTGTTCAACGTCTTTTTTACCGTCTTTATGGCGCTTTTTCGTGCGGGAGACAAGCTTTACATCGTCTCTGTGAACCTTGAAGGGAATAGTGTCGCTGTCGATAAGCTTTACAAAAAGATTACCCGTTATAAGGTTTACATCGGTAACGGTCGCAAGCCCCTCGGCAGTCTTAACCGTGGCGCCGACGTTCGGGGTAAAGGAATTGAGATATTCATACGCGTCCTGCTCGTAATTAAGACAGCACATAAGTCTTCCGCAGCTGCCCGAAATTTTAGTCGGGTTAAGCGACAGACCCTGCTCCTTTGCCATTTTTATCGAAACAGGCTGGAAGTCGCTCAAAAACCGCTTACAGCAGTAGGGCTGACCACAAATTCCCAAACCGCCGAGCAGCTTTGCCTCGTCCCTTACGCCTATCTGCCTTAGCTCAATTCGCGTATGGAAGCGTGACGCCAAATCCTTTACAAGCTCGCGGAAATCAACCCTGCCGTCCGACGTGAAGAAAAAGACGATTTTATTAGAGTCAAAGGAATATTCAACACCGACAAGCTTCATATCAAGCTTGTGCGCGGCTATCCTCTCCTCGCATATTTTAAAAGCCTCGGCTTCCTTTTTTTTGTTTTCGGCAAGCTTTTTAAGGTCGCGGTCGGTAGCGAGCCTTAATGCTTTGCGCAGGGGCTTTACAATTGAATCGTCCTCAACCTCGCGGTTTTCCGCGCTGACCGTTCCGAACTCGGTTCCGTTTTGGGTTTCGACGATAACGCTGTCGCCGACCTTCACCTTAATGCCGCAGGGGTCGAAATAATACGCCCTGCCGCTGTCTTTAAATTTTACAGATATTACCTCTGTCATATGTTCCTCCGAAAAAATCAGTTATGACTTATTTCCGCCGCACTGCACACAAGGGCGCAAAACAGCAGACTTAAATTTGCATTGGTTTGAAGCGCGTTTTCGTACTCCGAAAGCCGATCGTAAAAACGCGCGAGCGCCTTTGCGGAAGAGGCGCTGTGAAGCCTTTTTTTAATTACCGCCGCGGTAGCGAGCTTAAGCTCCTTAAAAAACTCGTCGGCTAAAACGCGGCTTTTCTCAAACTGCGCGGTAATTTTAAGCATTTGAGCCTCGTCACCCGAGATAAGCAGCTCGGCAAACCGCTTAGCCGCCGTCTGTGCCGCGGTTCCGCCGCCGCCTAATATTTCAAGCGCCGCGCCGATATTGCCGCCGGTGCTTTCAAGAGCGGACTTTATCTGCCCGTCGGTATAGTCGGAGCTGTTCTTCAAATATTTCTCCGCCTCCGGCATTTCGGGCGGAACAAGGGAAAGTACGGTGCACCGTGAAATTATTGTATCTAAGAGAGCCGCCGCAGACTCGGCAGTAAGAATAAAAATTATGTCGCCGGGCGGCTCCTCAAGCACCTTTAAGAGGGCGTTTTGCGCCTGCTCGTTCATACTGTCCGCCTTATCGATTACAAATACCCGCCGCCGAGCCATATGGGGCTTTATATAGGCTTCGTTGCGTAAGGCTCTGATTTGGGCTACGGTAATGCTTTTCTTGCCGTCCTCGGGAGCCGTAACCGAAATATCCGGGTGAGCGCCCGTTTGCGCTAAGTGACAGCCGCGGCAGACACCGCAGGGCGGGTTTTCGCCGCCGCAAACCGCCGCCTCGCTTAAAAACCGTGCAAGCGTGTGCCTGCCCGTACCCTTGTCGCCCTCTATTAGAATCGCGTGGGGGATTCTGTCCTCCGCAACCGCCGCCAAAACGGCGGCCTTTATTCTTTCATTACCCGCAAGCGGAAAGCTCATAGCACAAAGCCGACCTTTTTCATAGCCTTAAAATAGGTCTTGCGGGCGACGTGCTCCGCCTTTTCGGCACCCTGCCTGTAAAGCTGTTCAAGAATTTTCTTATCCTTGATAATTTCATCGTGCTTTTGCTTTATGGGCGCAAGGGTATCGGCGACCGCCTCGCCCACCGCGAGCTTGAAATCGCCGTAGCCCTTGCCGTCAAACTCCTTTTCAACCTCATCGGTAGCTTTACCCGTAACGGCGGAATAAATCGTAATAAGATTTGAGATTCCCGGCTTATCCTCCGACATTCTTATCTCGTTATCCGAATCCGTAACCGCGCGCTTGAATTTCCTTATAATATCGTCCTTGCTGTCGAGAATGGCAACCCAGGCGTTGGCGTTATCGTCCGACTTTGACATTTTTTTAGCGGGGTCCTGAAGCGACTTGACCCTCGCGCCCGCCTTTGGAATATAGGCGTCGGGCACGGTGAAGACATCGCCGTAAATATTGTTGAAGCGAATTGCAATGTCCCTGGCGATTTCAAGGTGCTGTTTTTGGTCGGCGCCGACGGGTACTAAATCGGATTGATAGAGCAGAATATCCGCCGCCATAAGCACGGGATAGGAGAAAAGACCGACGTTGATATTGTCGGGGTGCTTTTGACTTTTATCCTTAAACTGGGTCATACGCGACATTTCGCCGAACTGGGTATAGCAGGACAAGAGCCACGAAAGCGCCGTATGCTCGGGCACCTGCGACTGGATAAATACCGTATTTTTTTCGGGGTCGATACCGAGAGCCAAAAGAATCGCAAAGGTCGAATAAATCTGACTGCGGAGCTTTGCGGGCTCCTGCCTTACGGTTATTGCGTGAAGATCGGCAACTGCGAAGGTGCAGTCGAATTCCTCCTGCATAGCCGCCCAGTTTTTAAGCGCACCGAGATAGTTCCCGAGGGTTAAAAGCCCGCTGGGCTGGATACAGCTTAATACTCTTTTTTTTGAAGTTGCTTCATTTTCATTGCACATAACCATTCCGCCTTTAGAATTAATATACCTATAATATCACATTTTAAAAAAAGTTACAAGGCTTAGTTTGAGTAAGATATGGAATTAATTACAAAAGACTTGAAAAATAAATAATTGACAAACGGTTTGGTTTGTGGTATACTGCTAAAAGTATAAATGAGCAATGGCGTTCATTGATAAGGGTTTTCTTATCTTTGAACGCTTTTTTATTTTGTTAAAACGGGGGAATTTAAAATGACGGATAAAGGACTTTACCGACAGCAATTTGAGCACGACGCCTGCGGTATCGGCGCGGTTGTTAATGTGGACGGAATTAAGAGCCACAGGGTTGTCGATAACGCGCTTTCCATTGTTGAAAAGCTTGAACACAGGGCGGGTAAGGACGCCTCGGGCGAGACGGGCGACGGCGTAGGTATACTCGTTCAGATTTCGCATAAATTTTTCTCTGCCGCCGCTAATAAGCTTGGCATTAACATAGGCGGCGAGCGGGAATACGGCGTGGGTATGTTCTTCTTCCCGCAGGACACGCTAAAGCGCAATCAGGCAAAGAAAATGCTTGAGGTTATAGCGGCTAAGGAGGGCGTGGAGTTCTTAGGCTGGCGCGAGGTCCCTATCGACAGCACTACCCTGGGCAAAAAGGCGCTCGACTGTATGCCACACATTATGCAATGCTTCCTAAAAAAGCCCGCCGACGTTAAAAAGGGACTTGATTTTGACCGTAAGCTCTATATAATCCGCCGCGTGTTCGAGCAGAGCAACGATAATACATATGTCGTCTCCCTTTCCTCGCGCACCATTGTATATAAGGGTATGTTCCTTGTCGGTCAGTTAAGACGGTTTTATCTTGATTTGTTGGACGAAAGCTTTGAAAGCGCGATAGCACTTGTTCACTCCCGCTTTTCTACCAATACAACGCCCAGCTGGGAGCGCGCCCATCCCAACCGCTTTATACTCCATAACGGCGAGATAAACACTATCCGCGGCAATGTAGACAGAATGCTCGCCCGCGAAGAAACTATGGAAAGCACCGTTATGAAGGACGATATGGATAAGGTTCTGCCTGTCGTTAACGCTTCGGGCTCGGATTCGGCTATGCTTGACAACACCCTCGAATTTCTTGTGATGCACGGTATGGAGCTGCCGCTTGCCGTTATGGTTACAATACCCGAGCCTTGGCGCAACAGCAAGACCATAACCAGAGCAAAGCGGGATTTTTACCACTATTATTCCACTATGATGGAGCCGTGGGACGGTCCTGCCGCAATACTCTTTTCGGACGGCGATACCGTCGGCGCGGTGCTTGACAGAAACGGTCTTCGCCCCTCAAGATATTATATAACCGACGATAATATGCTTATTTTGTCCTCGGAGGTGGGCGTTCTCGACATTCCCGCAGAGCATATCGTAAAGAAAAGCCGCCTTGAACCGGGTAAAATGCTGCTTGTTGACACCGCAAACAAGCGCATTATATCCGACGAGGAGTGCAAGAAATATTACGCCACGAGAAAGCCCTACGGCGAGTGGCTTGATCAGAACCTTGTGCGGCTTGACGAGCTTAAAATGCCCAACTGCCGCATTGAGCGGTACGATCAACAGACGAGAGACAGACTTTATAAGGCGTTTGGCTACACCTATGAGGATATTAAAGACGCAATAATTCCTATGGCGAAGAACGGCGCGGAGGCTACTGCCGCTATGGGTACGGATATTCCGCTTGCAATGCTTTCGGAAAAGCATCAGCCCCTCTTTAACTATTTTAAACAGCTTTTCGCGCAGGTCACCAACCCGCCTATCGACGCTATCCGCGAGGAGGTTGTGACAGATACGAGCGTATATGTCGGCTCGGACGGAAATCTGCTTGAGGAAAAGGCGTCCAACTGCGTTGTACTTGAAATTCCCAACCCGATTATTACCTCGGCGGAGCTTGTAAAGATTAAGGCAATCGACCGCCCCGGCTTTAAGGTTGAGACCGTTTCTCTGCTTTACTATAAAAACACCCCGCTTGAAAGAGCGCTTGACCACCTGTTTGTGGAGTGCGACCGCGCCTATAAAAACGGAGCGAATATTCTTATACTTTCCGACCGCGGGGTGGACGAAAACCACGTGGCTATTCCGTCTCTGCTTGCGGTGTCGGCGATTGAACAGCACCTTATCCGCACCAAAAAGCGCACTGCGCTGTCGGTTATTTTAGAGAGCGCAGAGCCGCGGGATGTTCACCAGTTCGCAACCCTTTTGGGCTACGGCGCAAGGGCGGTAAACCCCTATCTTGCCGAGGAATGTATCACAGAGCTTATCGATTTAAAGCTCCTTGACAAGGACTATCACACCGCTATCCGCGATTATAACAGCGCAATACTCCACGGTATCGTTAAAATCGCTTCAAAAATGGGTATTTCCACAATTCAGTCCTACCAGTCCTCCCAGATTTTCGAGGCTATCGGCATAAAGAAGGAGGTCATAGACCGCTACTTCACCAACACCGTAAGCCGTGTGGGCGGTATAGGGCTTGAAGAGATAAACGAGGGGGTTGAGTATCGCCACAGCCACGCCTTTGACCCGCTGGGGTTGGGCGTTGACACCACCCTTGACAGCGTGGGGGAGCATAAGCTCAGAACAGGCAGCGACAAGGAAGACCATATGTACAGCCCCGAAACCGTTATTGCGCTTAGGGAGGCTACCCAGTTAGGCTCTTACAAACGGTTTAAGGAGTATACCGCTATGGTGGACAACGAAAGACGTCCCCACACTCTGCGCGGTCTTCTTGATTTTAACACCGAAAATGTGACACCTGTTTCCATCGACGAGGTTGAGCCTGTAAGCGAGATTGTAAAACGCTTTAAGACAGGCGCTATGTCCTACGGCTCTATTTCCGAAGAGGCGCACGAGTGTATGGCGATTGCTATGAACCGTTTGGGCGGCAAGTCGAACTCGGGCGAGGGCGGCGAAAAGCCAAATAGATTAGGCACAGAGCGCAACAGCGCGATTAAACAGGTAGCCTCGGGCAGATTCGGCGTAACGAGCGAATACTTGGTTTCCGCAAAGGAAATTCAGATTAAAATGGCGCAGGGCGCAAAGCCCGGCGAGGGCGGACATCTGCCGGGTAAAAAGGTTTACCCGTGGATTGCTAAGACCCGTTATTCCACACCGGGCGTTTCCCTTATTTCACCCCCGCCCCACCACGATATTTATTCTATCGAGGACTTAGCACAGCTTATTTTTGACCTTAAAAACGCCAACCGCGACGCGAGAATCTCGGTAAAGCTTGTCTCCGAAGCGGGGGTCGGCACAATAGCCGCGGGCGTTGCAAAGGCAGGCGCGCAGGTAGTCCTCATTTCGGGCTATGACGGCGGCACGGGAGCGGCACCCCAAAGCTCTATTCACAATGCGGGACTTCCGTGGGAATTGGGTCTTGCCGAGGCGCACCAGACTCTCATAAGCAACGGGCTTCGTTCAAGGGTTATACTTGAAACCGACGGCAAGCTTATGAGCGGTAGGGACGTTGCAATAGCGGCAATACTCGGTGCGGAGGAGTTCGGCTTTGCCACCGCTCCGCTTATCACAATGGGCTGTATTATGATGCGGGTCTGCAATCTTGATACTTGTCCCTGCGGTGTTGCCACACAAAATCCCGAGCTTAGAAAGCGTTTCTGCGGCAAGCCTGAATACGTTATGAACTTTATGAACTATATCGCCGAGGAGCTGCGAGAGATTATGGCTTCTTTAGGGGTAAGAACGGTTGAGGAATTAGTCGGCAGAACCGATTTAATAAAGGTTCGCGAGAGGACCGTTACAAAGCGCGCCGCAATGGCGGATCTTTCGCAGATTCTTTATAACGTGGATGCGCCGTCTGATGAAAAGCATTTCAGGAAAGAAAATGTATACAACTTCGAGCTTGAAAAGACGGTGGACGAGAGCGTTATAATCCCCGCCTTTAAGACCGCCCTTAAAACAGGCAAGCCTAAGAAAATCGAGGTCGAGGTTTCAAGCACGAACCGAACCGTAGGTACGATTTTTGGCTCGGAAATCACAAAGAAATACAAAAACACCCTGCCTGATGATACCTATACCATAGAGTGTCACGGCGGAGGCGGTCAGTCCTTCGGCGCCTTTATTCCTAAAGGTCTTACCATAAGCCTTACGGGCGACAGCAACGACTATTTCGGCAAGGGACTTTCGGGCGGTAAGCTTATTGTAAAGCCCGACGATAACGCCGCTTACAAGGCGGAGGAAAACATTATTATCGGTAACGTTGCCCTTTACGGCGCGACCTCGGGAGAGGCTTACATTAACGGTATCGCGGGCGAGCGCTTCTGCGTGCGTAATTCGGGCGCGTACGCCGTCTGCGAGGGTACGGGCGACCACGGCTGTGAGTATATGACGGGCGGAAGAGCCGTTATCTTAGGACCTACGGGCAAGAACTTTGCCGCGGGTATGAGCGGCGGTATCGCCTATGTGCTGGACGAAAATTACGATTTCTATTTACGCCTTAACAAAGCGCTTGTAACTATGACCGGCGTTGAGGAAAAGCACGACATTGAGGAGCTTCGCACAATGATTGAAAAGCACGTTGCGGCGACAGGCTCACCTAAGGGCAAGCGCATACTTCACGATTTTGCAAACTACCTGCCATACTTTAAGAAGATAGTGCCTAACGATTACAGCCGTATGTTGGGTGAAATAAGCCGCTTTGAGGAAAAGGGACTTTCCCGTGACGAGGCGGAGCTTGAAGCCTTCTACTCAGTGCAGAATTAAGGGGGGATAACAATGGGAAAGGCAACAGGATTTTTAGATTACGACAGAAAAGAAAACAAGGCGGTAGAGCCTGCCGACAGAATTAAGAATTTTAAGGAATTTCATACATCAATGTCAAAGCCCGCGCGCCAGTCGCAGGGGGCGAGGTGTATGAACTGCGGCGTACCCTTCTGCCAGTCGGCTATGAAACTCTCCGGTATGGTTTCGGGCTGTCCGCTCCACAACCTTATACCCGAGTGGAATGACGAGATATTTAAGGGCAACTGGGAAAACGCCCTCAAAAGGCTTACCAAAACCAACAGCTTCCCCGAGTTTACGGGCAGGGTATGTCCCGCGCTGTGCGAGGCGGCATGCTCCTGCGGGCTTTACGGCGACCCTGTAACCGTTAAGGAAAACGAGCTTGCGATAATCGAAAACGGCTTTAAAAACGGCTTTGTAAAGCCCGTTATCCCCGAGGTAAGAACGGGTAAAAGGGTGGCGATTATAGGCTCAGGTCCCTCGGGACTTGCCTGTGCGGAGCGGCTTAATAAGCGCGGACACTCGGTTACGGTTTACGAAAAGGACGACCGTATAGGCGGACTTTTAATGTACGGCATACCCAATATGAAGCTTGAAAAGAGCGTTGTTGACCGCCGAGTTAACCTAATGAAAAAAGAGGGCGTCGTCTTTAAAACGGGTGTGGACGTCGGTAAGGACATAACAGCGGAGGAGCTGACGAAAGAATATGACGCGGTTGTGCTTTGCTGCGGTGCGGGCAATCCGCGAGACCTAAAGGTCGAAAACCGCGAGGTCGGTGGCGTGTATTTCGCGGTGGATTTCCTAAAGTCCACAACTAAGGCTTTACTCGATAACGGGCTTAAGGAAGGCTTTGTTTCGGCAAAGGATAAAAACGTTATTATAGTCGGCGGCGGCGACACGGGCAACGACTGCGTAGGAACCTGTATCCGTCACGGCTGTAAATCGGTAACCCAGCTTGAAATGATGCCGAAATTGCCCGACGAAAGAGCTGAAAGCAACCCTTGGCCGCAGTACCCGAGGGTTTGCAAGACCGATTACGGTCAGGAGGAGGCTAAAGCCGTCTTCGGGCACGACCCTCGAATTTACTGCACAACCGTAAAGGAATTTATTCCCGACGAAAACGGAAATATCAAGGCGGTAGTTACTGTAGGCTTAGAGCCCAAAAAGGACGAAAAGACCGGCAGAACGGTTATGAGCGAGATAGAAAACAGCGAAAAAACGCTGGATTGCGACCTCTTACTCATCGCCGCAGGCTTTTTAGGACCTAAGGATTATATTGCCGACGCTTTCGGTACAGAGCGGGATTTTAGGAGCAATATTTCTACTCCCGAAAGCTCTTATAAGACAAATATCGACAAGGTTTTTGCCGCGGGCGACGCACGGCGCGGACAGTCGCTTGTAGTCTGGGCGATAGCCGAGGGCAGAGCGGCGGCAAAGGAAATTGACGAATATTTGATGGGCTACACCAACCTTATTTGATAAAAAACACGATATTTTAAAAAAAGTGTTGCATTTTCGGCTGATTTGTGGTATTATAACTTGTACTGTGAGTTAGTCCGAAGCATAATTCTTATTGTTTGGGACGTCAAATGTTAGGAGGTGTCATAATGCCGAACATTAAATCTGCTAAAAAGCGCGTTTTGGTAAGCAAAGCCAACTATGAGCACAACAAGGCTTACCGTTCCGCTTTAAGAACAGCCGTTAAGAAAGCCGACGCCGCTATTGACGCTAAATCCGCCGATATGGCAGAGGTCGTAAACGCCGCTGTTAAGAAGATAGATCAGGCCGCTGTTAAGGGAATTATCCACAAGAACAACGCGGCAAGAAAGAAATCTGCCTTAGTTACACGTTATAACAAGGTTAAGGCTTAATGACAGCTTTTTAACTCAATGTCATACTAAAAAGAACCCGATTCGGTATTATCCGAGTCGGGTTTTAATTATAGCTCCGTACACTTG